>CALJPJ010000225.1 GCA_937980625.1 uncultured Bdellovibrionales bacterium | reverse complement strand
TTTTTTTATTATTTTTTTATCTACCCCTTCTTCCTTATTAATAATTTTTACAGCTTCTTTAATAGCGCTTAAGTACATTCTCCCATTATAGTACCTATTAAATTTAACATGGACTTTTTTACTTTCTTCTTTTTTAAATTTATAATCACTCATAAAATCACTATAATACACAGCTAGTTCTGGATTTTTATTTATAGTTGTTTTTAATCGCGTCGCATACTTTGACTCTTTTGAAACTTGATATGCTAAATTATAAAAATTGGCAGCCTCTTTCATTTTTTTATTATCTCTATTAATTGCAGCCATGTAGTTATAGAGTTTTGCTTTTTCCCTAGCACTGAGTATGTTTTCATGATTAAGTAAAAATTCTCTTTCTTTATTAGTTAAAACATAAGATTTCCTCTCAGATAACCTGATTAGTACTTTTGCTACATTTATAGCTAAATAATCTTTACTCCCTTTGTATTCGTTGACTAAACTAATATGAGAGTCAATTACTTTAGCTAAAGTATGATACCGACTCAGCACAAGTCCTCCTTGTGTAGTACAATTTAAGACCATATAAGACCACCAAACTTTCATTCTATCTGGAGTATTCTTAGGTATCGACTTATTTGCTGCACAACTTGTATAATTCTTATTTTCAACAAGAGAAACTTGCTTCAAAAATTTTCTTTTATATGATGTTAACTTAGATGGCCGACCTTCAAATGGACGAGTTACATCCATTTTTAAACTCGTCGATACGAGAGTTGCAGATAGTGTGCTCAATGGAAATAACAACAATAATAAGATAACTACTTTAAGAGTCTTCAATTTTAATATCGCCCATCCCTATATCAATTAACTTTATTACTAGCTCATTAACTTGTTTAATTTGCTTTTTTACATTATTTTTATTTTTTAAATCACCAACAACAGACTCTGGAGCAAAGGAAATAGTTTCACATTGCTTCATTTTTAATATTAATGCGTCTGACAGTTCTCTCTTAACACTAGGCGGAGCCATATCTAAAAGTTTATCAAACTCGTAGCCCGCCCCACCAGAGTCAGAAACAGCACCTAAACACAAATAAATCATATTAGTTAACTCAGCACCAACATCACGCCATTGTCCGTCTTTGTTAGACAAGTTATCAATATTTTTAAACTTACTTTGAATTAACTTTTGAATTGTCTTTTTTCTTTGTGTCAGACCCATTTCACGAAGATAGTAATACACCAACAAAAAAATTAAAAATATGTAAATAACAGTCCAAGCCCAAATATTAATACTAAATATTTGACTTACCTTCATATCATTCCAGTCTGTTTGCAGTTGAGGCTTATACTTTTCTAATTTCCCTGACTTACTTTTTGTTTCTAACGGAATTGAAGAGATCTTGCTACTTTCTTTTCCCTTAAGGATTTTTAATTGAAAGCTCTTACTTTCCAAACTGTAATACTCTTTTTTAACAGGATCAAAGGCACTAAAAGTAAAAGCTGGTATTTCCACGTCTCCTTCTTTCCTTGGAACTAACAAAACTTTAAACTCTTTATAGCTCTTACCATTTTTATAAAATTTTGCTTCAGATTTTTTATCATATAACTCTATAGACTCTGGTAAGTTTAACGTTGGTAAATTTATAAGCTTAGCGTTTCCCTGCCCTTCAAACCTTAAAGTTAAGGTGAGCGGTTGATTAGCCTCAATAGTTTTAGTATCAATTTTGGATTTTAATTTAAACTGACCAACTCCACCACTAAAAGTCTCTGGTTTGCCATCCACTGGTAAATCACTAACTTGAATCGTAAGCTCTTGGCTTTTTTTAACTGATTTTACAGTCTTACCGAAACCAAAACTTGGTAATATTATACCGCAACGTGCTTCATAAGCATCAATAATATTAGGCCCACTATTAATTGGAAATAGTGCATAGCTAGCTAACAAAGCTCTTTTATAAGGAACGCCATTAATTATTTCACGGCTAAATGTTAAGCGTGTGGCAACTTCAATATCTTCTTTCCAGTAACCATTCAAACTTGGGTACTTTAAAGTATCTATATCTCTCACATCACCTCGTGTATATAAATACCAGCTAGCTGTCAGCTGCTCACCAACATAAAGTTTAGCCTTATCGACTTTAACTTTAATAAAAAATGCTTCTTCTGGATCAATAGGCTCATCATCTCCAATAATCCGCCCCTGCCCTATTCCTCCACGACCTCGCAGCAATTGGGAAAATAAATCATCAAATGAATCAATTCTTTGTCTAGTACCGCGCCCAAGCCTTTGGTTTCTTGCCTGAGGGTTACCAACTTGTGGATTACTACCTTTTAAAACTTCAACAACAATTGCTTTAGTTTTATAAACTTGCCCACCAACATTAACAGATGAAGGAGCTAAAACTAATTTGCCCACCTTTTTAGGCACAAACATATAGTTAAAGTTACGAGTGTTTTTAACTTGATAATCACCATTTACAAAAGTTGTACGGCTTTCAGTACTAGTTGATGTATTTAAAATATCAAACTTGCCAATAATATTAGGTAACTTCGGGCTATTTATTCCCACACTATTTTGCGAAGCAATAGATACAGAAATCGTATAAGTAAAAGTATCACCATCATAAAGTTTATTACGATCGACTGTAGCATCTACAGATATATTCGCAAAACTTATATTGGCAAAAATAGTTAAAACAAAAACTAGTAAATATTTACCAATCTTTGTCTCTCGACTTTTCTTTAACACCTTTATTATACTCCTTTTCTCTAATATTCTGCTCTTGATTCTTTAATTCCTCTAAAATCTTTTCTACATCTTTTTTTGACAAATTTTGTGATTTATAATCACTATTTTTAGGATTTTCTTTAACAGGGCTATCCGGCTTAGGTTCCTCACCTTCCCCATCACCTTCTTTATCTTTTTTATCTTTGCCACCTTTACCGCCACCTTGCTGCTGTTGCATAAGTAATTCTATATTAGTTTTTATTTCTAATGACTCAGGGTTCATATCTAAAGCAGACTGGTATTGCGCAATAGCTTCTGGAATTTTTTTCTGAGCAGCCAATATTCTTGCCTTATTATATTTAGCAATAAACTCTAAGCTTGGGTTTTGTTTAGTTGCCAGTTCGGCCATATTATAGGCTTTAAATGCATTTTCTAACTCACCGCTCAACTCAAAAGTTAAACCTAAATTCATTCTTACTTCGGCTTTCCCTGAACTTTTAAGTGTCGCTTTTAATATTTTTTTATGTGCCTCATAAACCAAACTATCATCAACTTTATTTGCTCCCGATTCTTTTTCTTCTTTACTTTGCTCGGCAATAAATTCACCCGGTTTTAAATCCGAAGACTCCTCACTTTCCTTCTTCGCATCTTTATCTTTCTTACTTTTATCATTCGCCTTGGACGAACTTGTTCCTCCAAAAACTAGGGCCCATAGCTTTCCAAAAATAGTTTCACTCTGATTTACTTGTTCAAGTTTTTCTTTAACGTTTTGCAAATCCTCAAGCTTTTTATTCAACTCATTAGTCTGACTATCTATGCGTTCTTCTGCTGTCTGACGTCTTAACTTTAAAGCCTCATCTAGCATTTCTACAGCTTCATTATTGAGTTTAATACTATCAGTTAAGTCTGAAGCAAGCCCTACAGAAGTAAATAACAAAAGTACTAAAAATAAAATTTTAATTTTTATTAACTTCAAATCTTCCTCGCCATAATCTTCCCATTTTCTTTCTCTCACTTACCAATATTTCTATGAAGGCTAATATTAAAGCTATAATTAAAAATATTTGAAAATTCTCATCATATTGAGTTAAATCTGCTGTTTCAAATTCAGATTGTTCTAACTTTTTTAAATCTTGCACCAAGGCTTCAACAGCTCCATTACCATAGTCTACAGGATAAAAACTTCCACCACCACTCTTTGCTAATTCTTTTAAGATAGTCCCCTTAGTTTTTGTAACAACAACTGCTCCTGATTTATCTTTATAAAAAGTTTTTGTGTTCCCGTAGCGATCTTTAATCGGTATTTTACCACCGTCTTCAGTGCCAAAACCCAAGGCAAAAATATGCACTCCTTCATCAACTAGTTTTTCAGCTGCTTTTAAAGCTCCTGGCTCGTTATCTTCGCCATCAGAAACAAGAATAATAGCTCGAGTCACAACACTATCCTCAGATTCGGCACCACCTCTTTTAAATGCTTCATGAGCAGCACTTAAAGCAGATTTAAATTCAGTACCTTGAGTACTAACAGCATCAATAGTCAAAGAGTCTAGGTACATATTAATAGCTGATTTATCTGTAGTCATCGGTGAAAGTAAAACGCCAGTTCCCGCAAAGGCTAAAATCCCTACTTTATTGGGACCACTTTTTTTAATAAAACGCATAACTTCTTTTTTTGCCATCTCCATTCTTGATGGTCGGATATCTTCAGCTAACATACTTCGCGAGACATCAAACAATATCATCAGTTCAATACCTTCACTTTTAATATTAGTTTTCTTTTCACCTGATTGTGGTCGGGCCAAAGCTAAAACAATAAATACTAAAACAAAAAACTTTAAAGTATGTTTAGTTTTCTTTCCTCGCTTAGATACATTTTGAGTTAAAAAACTAAATGTTACATCACCTAGTATGTTTTTAATTTTTTTAGATTTTTTACTTAAATAAAAAGAAATCAAAAAGAAAAATATTATAAGCATCCATATATAGTTTAAATAGACTGGATGGGCAAACTTAGCTATCATTAAGGAAACCTCCTTAACATAAAAGTTTCAATAATTATTGAAACTAAATACAAAAGAAAAGCTATCCACAAAAATTTTGAATAATGCTCGGTATATCTCGTGAAAGAGCTCGTCTCAATTTTAGTTTTTTCAAGCGAGTTAATATCTTCAAAAACACTCTCTAAACCTTTTGTTGTGGTAGCTCTATAAAACTTACCGCCAGTTTCCTCCGCAAGCTTGGTCAGCAATTCTTCATTCACTTTACTATGCATAGGTCGATATCTTTTAATTTTGCGACCACCAGGAGCATTGATATAATATGGCAGTTGAGCTTGCCCATCAACACCCATGCCTATTGAATAAATCTTAACACTATAACCTTTTGCAATATCTAAAGCTGTAATAGGGTCAATGGTACCGCTATTATTTTCACCATCTGTCAAAAATATAATCACCCTACTTTTAGCTGTGGAATCTTTAATTCTAGCTACCGAGTTGGCAAGTGCAACTCCTATAGCTGTACCCATCTTAATATTTCTTGTCGTTTGAACTTGAGCTAAACTTTTTTTAAGTAAAGAGTAATCTAAAGTCAGTGGGACGCGAGTATATGACTCCCCTGAAAAAACGACTAAACCAATTTTATCAGATGTCCTTCCATCAATAAATTGTCTTATGGTTTCCTTAGAGCTTTCTAAGCGATTCGAAGGCTTCATATCTTCAATCAACATACTGTCTGAAACATCCAGAGCAATGACAATATCTATACCTTCAACATTCTTGTTCACTTTAGTGTCAGACTCTTGTGGCCTAGCTAAAGCTAGAACAACAAAAAGTAATGACAACAACCGCAATATCAATGGCAACTTAGAAAGATGAGCTCTAACTCCTTTAGCCACTTTTTTTAAATTATCAATATTACTAAATACTAAGCTTGCAGTTTTTGACTTTCTTTGAAAAAAATAGAGTAAAGCTACAATAAGTAAAATCAATAAAAAAGAAAAAGCCCAGGTCGAGTGCCAACGCATTACTTAACTCTCCCTACTTTACTATTTTTTTTAATTAACTCTATAAATTCTTGGCAAAGTTTTTCCATTTGTTTGAGCTCGCCAACTTTAATTGTGTCCTTAATGTTGTTTCCCTTTTCAAATTCTGCCAGAATCCTATTTAACTTACCTTCTAAACGTACATTCCAAATATGAGAGTTTTTCTTTTTAATTTTTTTCACTATCAAAGAATTTTTCAATTGATAAGCTGGAACTTTAAATTCTCTTACTAAATACAATTTAAACTGCTCTTCTAGTTTCTGCCAATATTCTTTAGCATGTGTTTCGCTGACACTATTTTCAGCATCGCCTTTATAGTCACTATTTAAAGACCTAACATCTTTATAAAATTGATTGGTCGGACTTAAAGCTGTTGAAAAAGACTCTATTTTTCGAGTTTGCTCCTTCCACTTCAAATAAAAAAATAATTTGCTACCTAACAAAAGTAAAATTACAAAAATTGCTGCAATAATACCTAACCAGTAAAACCAAGGCATCTCTAAAACTAATGGCGAAGTCGGTCCGAACCCGTTTTTATTTTGCTGTGTTAAAACTGAGGTGACTTGCCAGCTCATAGGCTCTACAAATATTTGCTCACCCTTTGCACCCTCAAGAATAATTTCAATATTATTATATTTATTCGGCTTATAGGAAGTAACAACAAAATCTCCACTATCATCATCAATATTTTTAGTCTCTAATATTTTAAGGGCGAAATCTTTTGTTGGATCCTCTTGTGGTTCAACGGCTTTTCCTTCTTTTGGCAACTGAGCATTTGACTTTTGAGGAGCTGGTAATTTAACTATAATTTTAATCGGCTCTGCAAGTTGTGCAGTTGAGTCCCCACGACAACTTAGTGTATGCCGGTGCCCCACTGTCCATGGCTTTTCTTTTGTGATTGTTGGTATCTCACAAGTCCATTTTACTTTGGTTTCTACTTGTTCTTCAGTAGATATTTCATTTTTAGCCTCATCACTCATCCTCGATTTCTCCTTTTAAAGAAACCAATGAGTGGGCCAACTATATCTTCTTGATCAATAATTTCTATACAATCAACTTGAGCTTTTTTTAAAATATTATTTATTTTTGAGCTATCTTCAGACAAAATTTCTTTCATTTTTTTCTGAAAAAATAATGATGATGTGTCGGTCAAAAACCTTTCACCAGTTTCAGCATCTTCAAATTCAATGAGACCTAAAGAGGGAATTTTTTTCTCTAACTGATCTTTAATACAAACTGCAACTGTATCATGTTTTTTTCCAATCATGCGTAAAGGCTTATCAAAATTTAAGTCCCCCATAAAATCACTAAAAACAAAAACATTAGCTCTTTTTTTTAGGACTCCTTGTAAATACTCTACAGCACTTGCAATATTAGTTTTACGAGATTGAGGCTTGTAGTAATATAAATCACGTAATATTCGAAGCACATGCCCTCGGCCCTTTTTAGGTGGCACAAAGTGCTCAACTTGATCAGAAAATAATAACAAACCAACAGGGTCATTATTTTTAACTGCACTAAAACTAATTAACGCAGCTAAATGAGCCATGATTTCACCTTTAAAGTACTTTCCCGTACCAAAATCAGTTGACCCACTGATATCTACACAAAGCATTAATGTTAACTCGCGTTCTTCATCAAAAACTTTAATATAAGGCTTACCGGTTCTGGCAGTAACAGGCCAAGATATTGACCTCACGTCATCGCCAGGAACGTACTCTCTAAACTCTGAAAAAGTCATCCCTTGCCCTTTAAAGGCCGAATGATATTCACCAGAAAAAGTATTATTCACTAACTTTCTCGTAGCTATCTCAAGTAATTTAACTTTTTTTAGAATCTCAGGAGGTAAAGACAACTCTAAGACACCTCTATTGCATTTAAAATATCTTTAATCATTTCTTCACTCGTAATATTTTCAGCTTCAGCTTCATAGGTTAATACGAGTCTATGTCGCAAAACATGATAAGCAATTGACTTTACATCATCAGCAGTGACATAACCTCGCCCGCGAATAAAGGCATGGGCCTTAGCAGCCTTTGTTAAGTTAATTGTGGCTCTTGGAGACCCGCCAACACTCAAAAGATTTTCTAAATTACCCAAACCATAATCTGTTGGTTTTCTTGTGGCCATAACAATATCAACAATATAATTTTTAATTTTTTCATCTACGTATAATTTATCCACAAGATTTCTCACTTTGACTAGTTCATCTCTTGAAATGACTTCTTCAATTTCAGGTAACGTATCTACAGACATTTTATTTAAAATTTCTAACTCTTCATCTTTTTGGGGGTAAGTCACCATAAGCTTAAACATAAAACGATCTAACTGAGCCTCTGGCAGAGGGTATGTTCCCTCTTGCTCTAATGGGTTCTGAGTGGCTAAAACTAAAAACGGCTTATCTAACTTATAAGTGGTATCACCAATTGTAACTTGCTTCTCAGCCATTGCTTCCAACAGTGCACTTTGTACTTTAGCGGGTGCACGGTTAATTTCATCTGCCAAAACAATATTAGTAAATACAGGCCCTTTTTTAGGTGTAAATTCACCACTTTTAGGGTTGAAAACTAAAGTTCCTATCAAATCAGTAGGTAATAAATCTGGAGTAAATTGAATTCTTTGAAAGTCTAATGACACTGACTTAGATACAGCAGAAATAGTTAAAGTTTTAGCTAGCCCAGGAACCCCTTCAAGTAAAACATGTCCACCGGTTAACAACCCCATTAAGATGCCCTCTAGCATTTCTTTTTGTCCAACAATATGCTTAGACACCTCTTTTAAAGTCTTATCTACAAACTGACTTTCAATTTTCACTGCTTCATTTAAGGCCATTAAATCTATATTTGCCATATTTCTCCCGGAGTGCTTCTTAATAAATTGTTACTTCATATTTAAAATTGAAGAGTTACATAGATTGTATATTCTACTAAATAGAAAAATTCTGGCAACCATTATGGTTGTAAGGTCGAGTCAAAAGTAACAATTGTCAGAAGCCTGTTAGGCCCTTGATTGATTAGTGAAAATTTTTATCTGATAGCTTATAAAATTAGTCATTACTCTTGTTTCAGCTGCCGTTGTTATGTTACAAAATTTACATGAACACTCTAAGTCGCCCTACTGTTGGGCTTATTATTACATACCTATTAACATCAAGTATTATATTTTTTTTAATGGGCCCTGTTGTGGCTGTTGCTTCTTGCATGTTGTTGCTTGGCGTTATCACCTACAGTCATTTCTTTTTTGAAAACAAGCTCATCAAATGTTTTGATATGGAAGTTCTACCTAAACAAAACCCTTATAACTTTACTAAGTCTGTTTACAAGTTTAGCCAAATTGCGAATGTAAAGGAGCCTAAAATATACATTAGCAACAAGCCCTTAGACCAGGCTTTTACTTTTGGGTCCAATAAAAACAAGCAAGCTATCGTTGTCTTTACGAAGCTACTTGACCGCTTATCTGAAAAAGAAATAAATACCTTGGCTGCTCTACTTGTTGCCCAAATTAAAAATAAAAACTCTATTTGCTATACTATTTCTAGTTTATTTATTAATTTTGCTTTTATAGCTACGCAAACACTTGATGAGTTATTTCGCTTTCTATCTGGTGTTAAAAACACTCCCCTTAAGAAAAAAGCTAACTTTTTTACTTATTTGATTTCTCCACTTATTTATTTTTACCTTTGCTTGTTTCACCCCCCTAGCACTTTATACAAGGCAGATAAAATCGCCTCTGATTGGCTGGAAAATAAGCAGTCTGTTACTCGCCTATTAAATAAAATAAATAATTACAATTTAAACCTAAAAACACCACCTCCCTTAAAGTACAGCCACTTATTTTTGACCAGCCCCTTGACACCTATTAAGTGGGCCACATATTTAAGTTGGCAACCAAATGTACAAAAAAGAACTATTA
>CALJPJ010000224.1 GCA_937980625.1 uncultured Bdellovibrionales bacterium | reverse complement strand
GTTAAAATTTCTTCTGATAATCCAACTGCATTGGCCAATAAAGTAAAAGAAAATCGAGACAACTTTTTAAAATATAGAAAAAGTAAAAACTTTACTGGCATTGAGTTAATTATTGCAAAAAGCACTACTCACTCTGGCATTCAAAGTATTTTTGGCCATATTGATTTACACTTTTTAGACGACGATGATGACCTTTTAAACGACTTAGTTATACAAATGGTCATGTTTCCGATTAACGATACTGATACATTTGATAAAGCTTTAAATGGCGGATGGGAACCTATTCCCGAAGTGACTAACTTTAGAAATGCTATTTATGACTTTATGCGAGTCAGCAAAAGAGGTCTAACACAAATTGTTATTCCTTCAAATACAGAACTCTTAAATAATTTATTAAACTTAATTGAACAAACCATGTTTGTCCCTGACTTACTTGGTGATTATAAGTTTCTTGAAAATAATTGCCTAGACTTAACATTGAAACTTTTAAGTGGAGCAGGCTATCCCGTTTTTACCACTTCAAAATACCGCGTACCAGAGTGGAGTAATAATTACTTCAAAACAAGTATGATTTCAATTTACCCGACAAACACAATCCTAAACCAAGCTTATGAGCTATATAAAGTTGCAAGGGATAAGTTTGACTCTAGAAATTTTTTAAAAAAGTTTTATAAAAATAATATTAATTACATACGTACAAGTGAATTCAAAAATTGGATATCAAGTTTATCTGACAATGAAATTAAGTCACTTTATAAATTTTGGCCATCAGAATGGCTTGAGAAAAAAATGTTAATCGTTAGTGAGTATATGAATCGAAACTTAAACCTAACTAGTATTTTTGAAATCGTTAACTACCGCAAATACCCTAAAAGCTTTTACAAACTTTGCTCTGAAACTGATATCCACTGTAGAGAAATTCGCGTCAATGATATTGTGTCTAACTTATCTGCCGAACAAGTAAATAAAATGATTAGGTTTGATTTAAAAGCACGACTCCTGTCTGAAAAAAATAGAGCCAAAGAAGTTGATGACCAAGAGCTTTTTGACTTACTAGATATAAACAACCCCATTTATAAAGATTTTATACAATTAGAAAAAGAATTAAAAATTACAACACAATAAGGAGAAGTTATGAAAAAAATTATAATATTGGCATTATTATGCTCGCAAGCAGCTTTTGGAGCTCAAAAGGGTGAAATTAATGCTATAAAAAATGCAACTCAGATCACTCCAGAACAGTTGAATGCTACGTTTACTAAGTGCTCTCGCTCTGAATTAATCAATAAAATTTTACGACCAGGATTAGCTCTTTCGGGTTTTGCAAGCCTTGCAGGTGGTTATTCACTATCTAAAACAGCGGTAAAAGCTACTCCAGGCAGCCAAGATGATTTACTTTCTCTTACTGCCCTTCCTCTAATTGGCATGGGCGTGTATCTAGCAGTTAGAAATGTAAACACCTTTTTTGAGCTAGTGGTACCACCTTTACAAATGACTGACCTAATTACTGAAATTTATAATATTCAGAACTCTAAAGGGACAAAAGACACTTTTGCTATTGATCAGTTTTTAGATAACTTAAGTTATCATAGAGTTTATTCTAAAAATATTTTAAAGTTACTTATTACAAAAACGGCTGAAAACAACATATGCTCCTATTTTGACGATATTAAAAATATACCTTTTGAATCTAATAATGGAGTAAAAAAACACTCTAACAAAATTAAAGCTGAATTTTCAGAAGCCCTTAGAAAAGCACAAGAAAAAGCTGCTGTAGATGTTCAGTTAGAGTTCGCTAATTAAATTACAATAAATGGCTAGGCCGCTTTACTTAAATCGGCTAGCCTTTTTTTTCTTCAATTTCACAGTATCTATAAAAGACCTAATAGCCCTAATCAATTCTTTTCGCTTCCTCTAGTTTCTGACAATTATCTATATTATTTGTTAAAGAAAATTAATTTTCTAATTCAGTTTTAAAACATTTTTTGACAGTTGTGAATTTTTTACCTACGTATAAGAAAAATTAATGCTAAAACTTGATGTTTCACAATTATAAGAATATCTTATGTCTGACGGCTTTGTATTTGATTTCAAACTGTTTCTAAAAGAAAGACTTATTGACCCAGCAGCTTTATTGACCAAAGGAGCTTAAAATGAATCTTCAACAACTAACCACTTTTTGTACAGTACTCAGCGAAGGAAGCATGACTGCAGCTGCTGACAAGCTTTTTTTAACTCAACCTGCTGTTAGTCAACAAATACGAAGCCTAGAAGAAGATATGGCAGCCTCTTTACTAGTGCGTGGTGTTCGTCAAATAAAACCAACCCTGCAAGGACAGCTTTTATTTGATTATGCTAAAAAAATTCTTCACCTAACTCAACAGGCTGAAGTAGCTATTCAAACTATCTCTCAAGACATCTCTGGTAGCCTGCGAATTGGTACCGTTAACTCGATGGGCATGCAACTCATAAGCCCAATCATTGGTTTATTTTTAAAACATAATGCTAAACTAAATATTAAACTCGTTTATGGTAGTTACGATCAAATTATTAATGAAATGAAAACCAATCAAATTGATGTCTCTATTTTACCAGAAATAGGCCCTGAGTTTAACTTAGAGCTTGAGGAATTTGAGCCACAATACTTGTTTAAAGATGAAATGCTACTCGTTGCCTCCGGTCGCGACAGCTCAGTGCCTGGCAATATTAAAGCCCCTGATTTTAATGAGCGTCCAATTGTAATTTACTCAGAAATGTACCCAAGATTTAAAAGACTCTTTGAAAAACAAATGGTTCAAAATAATATTGAGTTTTTACCCGTTTTTGAGTCTGATAATGTTGGTACTTTAAAAAGAGTTATTGAGTCTGGTTTAGGCTGGGGATTTTTACCCGCGCACAGTATAAAAAAACAACTACGCACAAATAGACTCGTAAGAGTGTTAGCTGAAGACTTTAAATATAATGTAAACATAAACCTCTACACTAGAAAAACAGCCTCTTTAAAACAACTTTCTGAGGTATTATTTAGAGCATTAAAACAGCAAGCTCTTAATCAGTAATCGCTTTCTACGAAAGCTCTTAAGAAACTCCAATAAAGAGCTTTTTAAGACTATTTTCTATTTTAAGTTTTCTAATATTTTATATAAAAAACAACCCATAATCCAAAAATAACACTTACTCGTAGGCTTGTAGTGAATAATTTGAGCTGGTTTCAAACTACATACAGGCCTTTAGTGTCTATAATGTGTAGAGATTACTGACAATTTTTGCCAAAATATTTTTTTTTAACCCTAATGATACATTAAGTGTCTGATTTCAAATGAGAAATTCTGGGATGAAAATTGAATATCTATACTTTAATTAAGGAGTTGAGATGATTTTTAGTATTAATAAATTTATCATATTTGTAGTTATTCTTTTAAGTTTTCAAAACCTATATGGAAAAAAGAGCTCTCCCTCCCTTGTGCTTGGTTTTACCAACTCAAATGATTTAATTTTGAGATCAGATGATTGTCAGGAGTTAGTTAATCAAAAAAAGGCTTTGTGTAATTGGAAATCTCAGATGGAACCAGAGTTTGATCCTAACATTGTAATAGATAAGAATTCATGTCGTTCAGATAGTAAAAAAAAATACCAAATTCGGGCTTCAGAATGCATGCCTAAAAAAATAAAAGAGGTTCATTTACGTCCAAATTACGAACATGGCCCTAATTGTTGGGGATCAGCGACACATACTGTGGGCATAGCTCCAAAACCTCGCTTTGTTAGTAATTATGAATTTGATTATTGGCTCAATCACTCTCCACTTTGTCGAAAATTAGAACCTGGAGAGAAAATTTTAACTGGAGACATAATTAGCCAATATAATGTCATTCACGAAACCGAAAAGAAGATTAAATATAGAAAAAATGTTTTAGGATTATTTGATAGACTTCATCCTGGAAGATTTAACCCAGAGATATTGACTAAGACTCAAGGTTATCATCAATACATGCATACCGAAGTATTTCTTACGGACAAACTCGTATATGGAAAAGTTTCTCCAAATGCACAAAATAATTTTAGATTTATTCCTATGAAAGATTTTTTTAGACGCGGAAGTGATCGAGAATGTATCGAAAATCAAAATCGAGAGCCCGTTCTTAGAGAATATGACAATGAACCTATATATGGTCTATGGACTAGGAGTAAATGTGCATATTTCACGTTAGCCTTTCGTTGTGAAAACCTACAAAGTTACTTAAGCAAGCAAAAGCTATCATCAACATCTCAAGATATTTTAGCTAAGACAGAAGAGCTTCACAAAATTTACGAATCTAAAATCTTTTCTAGTGTGTTTGATAAATCTTTTAAACTAAAGTTAAAAGAGAAAAATAAATTAATTGAATTTGCTTCCGAACAAAAAGAGCTAGCCTTAGCTAAACTAGTAGAAGTCCAAGGGCAAGATTTAGACACTCATTTAACTGTACTTTGGTTTTTTACAGCTCAAGGTATTATAGACGGAGTCAACTTTACAATTAAAGAAGAATAATTTAAAGTTTAACAGTAAAAACATAGACTTCACCTGACAGCTTTAAAAGTGAGTCATGATTAAGTCATACAAATAATTATGACTAGTTAAAATCCGTGTGCTGGTAATTAATAATTTCATGACCTTCTTTAAGTTGTTCAACTACTTTAGCTTTATCTGACAGCACAATAATTTGTAACTTTTCTGGGTGGATATATTCGTTAGCCACCCTTTTGATTTCTTCTTTAGTGATCTTATCCACCTCTGAAATATAAGTATTTAAATAATCTAAAGGAACACCTAAGTGTTTTAACAACATAATATTATAAGCCACACTGGATGAAGTTTCTAGGGCTCTGGGAAAAGTTCCCTTTAAATATTGTTTGGCTACCTGAAGCTCTTCATCGGTAACACCACTTTCTAAATATAATTTTACAGTTTCAAATACTGTATCTATTGTTTCTTTCACTTTATCATGACGAGTGAAGGTACTAATAACAAAAGGGCCTTGGCTTTTAGCTGCATTAAACGATGAACGTATAGTATAAGTTAAGCCTTTTTTAACGCGAACTTCTGTTAAAAGCCGCGAGCTAAAGCCTTGACCTAAAATAGCATTAGCAACTCGTAAAGCGATAAAATCTTTATTATTTCTTGCAATCCCCATATGACCAAATCGAATCTGACTTTGCTTTGCACCAGGTTTGTGTACGAGATGCACTTTAGTTAATTGATCTTTAATGACTGGCATTTTGGGCTGTGTCATTACATCACCACTTGGCCAAGCTTCAATTAGTTTATCTAAATAGGCAGTCATTTCATCTGGATTATAATCACCAACAATGGCTATGGTCGCTCCTTTCGGCTGATAATAATTTTTATAAAAATTTAGCACATCTTTTCTTTCAATTTTATTTATAGTTTTACTAGTTCCAGATACTTTAAACCCGTAGGGATGATCTGGAAATAATAATTTTGATGTGGCGTTACTTATTAAACCAGAAGCATTATCTAAGCCTTTAATATTTTGAGCTTTAATTTTACTTTTCAAACGATTATATTCAGGCCAACTAAATTTTGGCTGAGTGACAACTTCAATAATATCAGTAAACAAATCCTCGGTGTACTTAGAAAGAGCCGAAGCTGCAATCATGACATAGTCAGAGTCTACAGATAGTGAAAATGAGCTTCCTTTTTGCTCAAAGCTTTCAGATATCTCTTGTGCAGACCGTTTGTTGCTCCCCATTTTAAGTAACCGGCCAGTCATATAAGCCAACCCTTGTTTCTCTGCAGGGTCATTAACATAACCAGCTGGAATAAGTAAGTTCACTTGAATTAATGGAAGCTTCTTATCCTGAATATATAAAACCTCTAAACCATTCGCTAGTTTACTAATTTTATATTTTGGTAAGTTAATTTTTGGATTCACCAAACTAGTGACTTGTTCAGGCGCTTTTTTAGTACTTTTACACCCAACAAATAATACTGCTATTAAAAATAATTTTAAAATTTTCATCTTTTCCCTTACTTTTTAGTTACTTCAACATAAACACTGCGATGTTTTTGAAAATATTTTTTTGCTACTCTTAAAATATCTTCTTTAGTTACTTTTTCATATTTAGGTAAATCTTTAAAAAATTCAGTATAGTCGCCAAATAATATTTCATTCAGGGCTAATATATTTGCCTTACTACTTACTGTTTGCAAAGAATCTACATAGCTTTTTATAAATTGATTTTTAGCACGCTCTAATTCTTTATCAGTAACCTTTACTTTTTTAAGTTTATTTATTTCCTCTAAAACTATTTGTTTATTTCGCTTTAAATATTTTTTATCTTTAACTGAGGTGAAAACGGCAAAAATACCAGGATCTTTTGGAGTATAAGAGTATGACAAAGCTTGGGTGGCTATTTGCCCTTTATATACGAGCCTCTTATAAAGCCGACTTGTTTCTCCTCCACCTAAAATTGATGATATAATATCTAAAACAAAACTATCTGACTCACCAGCAGCGGTTGTTTTATAGGCCACATAAAAACTTGGATTTTGCACATCTTTTTTAAGTTTTTTAACTCTTGGAGCGAGTTGATCTGGCTCTTTGGGAATATTTACCTTTGGTAATGGCTGAGAAGGTATTGGCCCATAGTACTTATCAATTAATTTTTTAACTTTAGGAATATCAAAATTTCCAGCAAGAACTAATACTGAATTGTTAGGCGCATAATAAACTTTATAAAATTGCTTTAAATCATCAATTGTTGCTGCATTTAAATCCGCCATTGAGCCAATAACTGGCCAGGTGTAAGAATGCACTTTATATAAAGTTGAAAATAAAGCCTCGCGCATATAGCCTTGAACACTATTTTCTACTCTGAACCTACGCTCTTCTTTTACAACTTCTCTTTCACTTTGAATGGTTTTTGGATTAAAAAGCAGATTTAGCATACGGTCAGACTCCATATCTAAAATCTTTTCAATTTCTCCACTGGGTAAATTTACATAATAGCCTGTATAGTCAAAGCTGGTAAAGGCATTATTGCTACCACCATTTAACTTCACTAATCTTTCAAAATCAGCTCCGCTATATTTAGTTGTACCTTTAAACATTAAATGCTCAAAAAAATGAGCCAAACCTGTACGACCTCTTTTTTCGTTTCTTGAACCAACTCTGTACCATTGATGGAAACTAATTACTGGAACCGTCTTATCTTGATGAAGTAAAACTGTTAAACCATTTTTTAACTTATATTTTTCAACATTAATGTCCAGTTTTATTTCAGCTGAAATAAAGGAACTAAAAGTAATAGCTAGTATGGTAAAAATATATTTAAACAAAACACACCCCTAGGATTTAATATAGATAAACCATTTTGACGTGTGCATTTATTAGGGTCAAGTCGGGTTTTAATACTAACCTATTTTATTAGGTATATTTCTGTTAAGAAAAGATTAACTCTTTTAATAGATGGAGCTTAATAAATTCAGCCTATGGGCATTTAACACATCTTATTGAACGGCAAAATCTGTAAAGTACGCATTTTTAACAATTCCTTTCTCCAAGAAAATATTAACTGCGGCAATAATTTCCTGTTTAAGTAAAAGTTTACCTTTTACTGTGCGAATTTCGTTAGCATTTTTTTCATTAATTATTTTCAAGACTGTATCTCTCGCTTCTGCACCAAGGTCAGAAATTTCCTCAAAGCTATTTTCATCTAGCATTTCCAGCTGCATTGAAAGTCTTACGAACCTTCTTGGAGAGCCCTTTAAATTGGCATTAAATGGATTTAAGCTGTATAAGTGCCTTTCGTTATCTTGATTCTTTTGTGCCTCTTCCCATTGCACCATTAGCTGATCTTCTTTGACTATTTTTTTAGGTGGAAATGACCCTAAATAGGCCAATGTAAGCCCTCCAGCAATTAAAATAATGTTGAATACGGCAAATACCAATACTAACTTAGATGACTTCTCAGGCTTTACTTCTTCACTTAATTCTTCCATTTAAGACCTCACATATAGATATCGGTCTAGAGACAAAAGTCTTAAGAGATTTAGCTGATATTTTATTAGACTGTTTCGCACTGAAACGTTCGCGGCGTGTCATGCTCAAGGTCATGATTATAATTTTGTGTATTTCAGTGCTTCATTGACCACTGAAGTGTCAGTAATTCTCCTTTGTAAACTTAACTAATTGACTTTTATGACTAATTTAACTCAAATGGGCTATGTTTAAATATCTACTTATCCTATGCGTAATTCCTACTATTACATTTGCTAATGTAGTTGACCCTGAACCAATTGCACCACCCACTGGCTTAGTGCCCGCCGGTCTTATAAAACCTGGAGCAAACAACTACTACCCAAGCACAACTATTATTGCAGATAAGTCTAGACGTACACTTAGTGTATGGAAAAACTCAAATAATAAAATTGAACTTCTCGACTTTTACTCCATGGACCATGGTAAAAAAAATGGAAACAAACAAGTACAAGGTGACCTAAAAACCCCAGAAGGAATTTACTTTGTCCAAGACAAAAAGTCTGCTCGCGAACTTGAGTATAATGAATACGGTATAATGGCTTTTACTTTAAACTACCCAAACCACTTTGACCATATGAACCGTAAAACTGGTGGAGGGATATGGCTGCACTCAATTCCTCCGCATAAAACTCTTAAACGAGGTTCTCGAGGCTGCCTAGTTCTTAGGGAAGACCAAATTAAAAAAGTAGACAAAGTAGTTTCCCTAAACCAAAGAATGCCTGTTCTTATTTTTGATAAAGTAAATTATATCAAACCTGAAGAGCTTAGTAAAAACCAAGAACAAATTACAAAATGGTTAGAAAACTGGAAAGAGGCTTGGCAATCTAAAAAATTAAAAAATTATATGAAATTTTACTCTAAAAACTTTTACTCCCAAGGTAAAAATAAAGTGGCTTGGTATAAGTATAAAAAGGCGATTAACGCAAAAGTAAATCGCTTTAGTGTAAACATTAAAAACCCTGTTATTTATAAAAACAAAGACCAATACATAGTTAGGTTTTTACAGTCTTATCAATCCAGTGCACTCACTGACTTTGGTGAAAAAACTTTATATATAAGACGAGAAAAAAACAGTCTAAAAATTGTTAATGAAAGCTGGGCTGCTGAGCGCAAAGAAGTTTTAGGCTCATTGTCTCTGTAACATGATTCTTAAAAAAAATATAATTCATGAGCTTTTAACTGAGTACTCTAAGAGTCATAAAAATAAAATCAACATCTTAATACATGAAATTTCAGTGCCATTGATTTTACATGCCACAATTGCTCTGGTGTGCTTCATACCTTTTCCAAATACATCAATGAGCCCTAGCCCTTTATTTAACTGGGGGTTGGTATTCGTAGCTTTTATGGCTATTATTTACTTACAGTTTAATAATTTAAAATTATATCTCGGGCTTATTAGCCAAGTCATTTTTATGTTTTTAATTTCTATATTTTTAATGAAAAAGTATGGACTATATTATTTAGTTGCTAATATTTTGTTATATATTTTTTCATGGGTCGCTCAATTATTAGGTCATAAAATTGAAGGAAAAAAACCTTCGTTTACTAATGATATGAATTTTCTACTCGTAGGCCCTTTGTGGGTTGTTGCTAATATCTATAAGCTATTAGGAATTAAATACTAACATGATTTACAACTGTTAATCTCTCTAACCCCTACTTCAAATACTATATTCAAGCCGATAGTTACAACAGAGCTTAATTATAAGCCTTTAGGCATACAGCTTAGATCTGTTTTATCTAAATATGGTCATTATTAGATATTTTAGTTTCCACCCTTTTCACCTCTAGTTGATACTTATTGAGCGCAATTAAAGTAAAAATTTTAAATAAATATACAGTTGTCATGGGCGATATAAAATCTTTATTTCTTGCCCCGCCTTCTTTAAATATGACATGACCTAAAAAACCGATATATTGGGCTGGAAAAACCCCTAAAAGTATCCAGTAATTTTTAAGGTACCAAGCTAGTATAATCACAATAAAAGACGAAACAAAACTAATAAAGTGCATAACCAAATTACCAGTCCCTTTATGTCGCCAAACAAAGTACTCCCACTCTGTGAGACAATCTAGTTTTTCTACATTTAAATACTTCACTGATATACTTCTTCTTTATATTCGTTTAAATAATTAACTTCTAAACACTATTATATAAAAAAAGCCTCAATACTTTGAGGCTTAATTCACAATCTACTTATAAAAAGTTTAACTTTAATTATTGTTGCCAGAACCAAATGGATTAGAATTAAAATTTCCCATCATCGGGCCTTGTGTTGTCACCTGTTGTTGTTCCTCATGTGCAACTTCTTGAACAGCTTCTTCCGTTGGCTCATCGATACTGATTTGAGTGGCATTATGCGAGCAATCTTGAAGGCTTGAAAGATTATTTTTTATATCATCCGATGAAATCATTTTATTGCCAAGGTTAATATCTTGCATGCGAACATCAAATTTTAAGTTATCAAATTCTTTTTTTAAGCTCATTTTTATACTCTCCAGTTAGTTCCAATATTTAGGCTCAATAGGCGGATTATCGTTATCTACCACCAATTTTAGTTTACGTCCATGTTTAGTGGTTTTTTTTCTTAACCTTTTTCCTTTTAAGTTTGTCCAATAATATAAAAATAAAAATCCGACAATAATCCCACCTAGATGGGCTAAGTTAGCGACTTCACTACTAAAGCCAGTACTTAAGAGAGATAAAAGTTCAATTCCACCAAGAATCATTACAAAATATTTGGCCTTCATGGGAATGACCATAAAAAAGTATATAATTCTTTCACCAAAGACCATTGCATAAGCCAAAAACAAGCCATATATGGCTCCTGAGGCACCTACCACAGGGCTAAATAATGGCATTGCATCCTTGGTTATGAGGTAATAGGCCCCCATTACAATGGTGTATAAAATCCCTGCTCCAACCCCACACACTAGGTAATATATTAAGAAAAAACGGCTTCCCCACCTTTGTTCGAGCTCAGAACCTAACCACCAAAGCATCAACATATTAAATAAAACATGAAACATGCTATTAGAGTGTAAAAACATATAAGAAAAAAACTGCCATAGCCAAAACTTGCTATAAACTGTTATAGGCTGCAAACCAAACCACAAAAATAGGTGGTCCTTATTCATAAAGTATTGTTGAATAATTAAAACTCCAACAACCCAAATTGCTATATTGGCAATAAGTAATTTTTTTACCATTGGTGACATTGAAGGCACTTGAAATTGGACTTGTCTATTTCCGTTCATACTTCTCTCTACGACATTGGCTGACTAATTTCTAACAATACTCCACCTGTAGATTTTGGATGAATAAAAGCAACCAACATATTATGGGCTCCCTTTTTAGGCTCCTCATTTATTAATCGTACAGAGGCACTTTTAAGATTATCTAACACTTGTGTAATATCATCAACCCGTAAACAAATATGATG
>CALJPJ010000223.1 GCA_937980625.1 uncultured Bdellovibrionales bacterium | reverse complement strand
ATGGAAACAGGTAAGCTCAAGATTTCCATTTTTAATTTGGGTAACTTTGGTGCTAAATCTGATTCTGAAACTAAAACTAGAGCCTTAAATATAAAAAAAAATATTTTATTTAATCAAATATACTCTAACAATAACATTTATGTCTTTTTAGATATTATTGGTAAGTCCACTGGCAAAAAATATTTTGATAAATTTATTAAATCTTCTGACTTAAATGTTAAATGTGAATACGCTAAATATACTTATTCAGGTAATGAAAGTAAATACACTGCGGTTTGCTTTAATACTAAAATTCAAGGTTCATCAATAGGTTTGGTTAATCCGTTTAGTTTTCAAGACAATTTAAATGAAGATACATCTAAACTAACAGCTTTTAATATAAAATTTAAATATGATAAATTTGAGTTTTATTTTGTAGCATTAGATTTTAATGCTGGTGATGTAGTTATTGATGCTAAAACCAGAGAGAAGCATATTAGGCAACTGGCAGAAGTCATTGAGGAGAGGAGTGGTGGATATCCATCGATGATTATTGGTGATTGGCGCAACAATCCAGACACTGATGAAATAAATAAGCAGTTCAATATTTTAAACGATGCTGTAGGTGATCTTCAGTTGCTAGAGGCAGAGAAAACAACGATTATTGACTTTGACCCAAGTGCATCTCCTAAAAAATATAATAATTTAATTTTTAGTAACTCCTATTGGGCTCCAAGTAGAGTACTTAATTTTGGTTCGTGTTCAGAAGGTGTAGAAAAGAAAATCTCATATTTAAAGAAAATATCTTCAAATTGTCCAACTTCTTTTGTGCTGAATGAAAAATAAATAATAATTTATTTGGTAATTTATAAATCTTCTCTGTAAATATAAATTAAGTTATCTAGACTGTTAACAAGTGTTTTTTCTGGCTCACTGAGTTTTTGTTTGTTTGAGTTAGAATGCTGTAAACTAAGCTGTTGATTGTATACAAGAGTTTCTATGATTTTTTGTATAGAAAATTTTTTTATTTTTTTATTAGTTTTCATAAGTTTTTGTACAATAAAAACCATGGCGTTACCAGTTACGCGATCTTCTCGATTAATTTTTTTAGAGCGAGTAGCAAATTTTTTAATGTTAGATTTAGTTAGTTTACTGAAGAGGGTGTGAATATCTTTTATTAAAGATAAAAAGCGATCTTCATATTTTTCGAGAGAGTTAACATCTCTTTGTGTAGCAAATTCACTTGTAATATCAAATAATAGAGATTCAAAAAGTGGTGAATCTAGGTTGCAACTATTTTTATGAATTAAGTCAGGCAGTTGTTTTAGAAATAGCCTCATATTTAGAATTGGCGGAGTATTAATGCCATCTTCAACGTATGACTCTCCAGCAACGGTTTTTAATTTCTCAAAAAATGAAAAGTTTTTATAAATTTTTTTAACAAATTTAAAGTTTGTTTTTAAGGTAAAATCAATTTTATCTTCAGTCCATCCCATTTGAAATAAAAAGTGCTTGTATAAGTAAAATTGAAATTTATTATTAAATGATTGTACAACTCTATGGCTTTTAAATTGGCTAAGTGGTTTTTTATCTTTGGTTACTAAATAATCTACAAGTTGTGCAAAAACTTGTACGGTGTCTTGGGCTTTAGATTTTTGTTCATTAAGGTTAGTTGAATATCTTTGCACATCGTCATATCTGTATTTATCGTGTCTTAAGCCGAGCCACCGAATACTACCATAGTCAATAAGTCCAGCATTAGCCAGTACATTGTCTCCATCCCAATCTAGCCAAGTAAATAAATATTCTCGTTCAAGTTTTGCTGCAAACTCGGCAAATGAATCACATATGTTTTCGAGCATATAATTGTACTTTGACTTAGTTTTTGTATTAAAGTCCCACTCTTTATTTTGTATTTGTCGCTCAATCAGATAGTCAGTTGCTTCTTTTAAACTTTGATAATTTTTTTGCTTTAGGTGTAAAAAAATATGAGCTGGTCGAAGGAGGTTTTTGCCCGCCCGTACACCGATTCCACAACCATCACCAAAGTCAATGACCGTTAACATTCGCTCAGTTTTAAATCCGTAGTTATGAACAGTTTCAGACATTATTGATGTTCCAATCAGTTCATCAATTTCAGCAAGTCCACAGCCATAGCCAAACTCTTCGCTTCCAGTTTCAAGGTCTCGGCCAGCTTCAACAGCGCCTGGCGCTAGTTGAGTGACACCTGTTCCTCTGCTACTAATGTCCCAAATAGTCCCTTTGTTTTTTATATAGCCATTCCAGATCCCACGACCATCTCCTGAAGTTAAACCTCTTTTGTCTTTGTGTTGTAATTGTAAGTACCTTGAGGCCATATAAGTATTTTTACTAAACTCGGTAATAGGTATTTTTTTATTTTTTAGATCAAACTCATTAATTATTCTTATATTAAAAGTTGATAAAATTATATTCTCTAGGGCTTTGGTAATTTTGTGAGGGTGGTTTGTATTAATTAAGCCCATTTCTTTTGCGAGGTTAAAATTAAAATAGATGACTTTGCCATTTTTTAGCTTGCGTATGTGGTAGGGAATATGACCATTGGTAACCTTTTCCGCCCAGGGGTGTTTGCCATTGATTTTATCAAACTTAGGGTATGCTTTTTCTGACGAGTTTTTCTTTAGTTTTTCTCTCTCCATACTTAATTATCAATTGCATTGAGTTGATTTTCAAAGTGCTGAGATTAGAAGCAAGCCTTAGGTATTGAGAAACTAAGAAATAATAGATAATAGTATAGTTAATTTCGTTTGCTTGAGAGTTTTCCAGGACAATTAATGTATCGCACTGGGTTCAATTGACAAAATGCTTCGCCAATTAATTCACTATTTTAATGCGCGAAACTCCACCGCCAAGAGTTTTCATATTTGTCACTTGTCCCTGGTAGCACCTAGCTACAGAAAAGCGAATTTTACTTTGATAAGCAAAAACTCTTAAATCAAATTTCCATTGAATATCTTCAATATTAATTTTTGGAGCAGGAATAAAATCCTGAACGAGAGTATTGCTATTTAATAGTCGTTGAAAAACTTTCTTAGAAATACTCTTGCCTTTATACACAGACTTACCTCCAAAAGAGTGAGTAGGTTTAAAAAAGTACTTCTTTTTATTTGCCCAAAGATGTTCAGAGTTAAATTTATTAATTGGTGTTGATTTAATTATGGTTTGGTTTAGAAGTTTTAGTTCGTCAGGAGATAAGTTTATTGACTGAAGCCATTCTTCTTGTGACCACTCAATCATTCGATTTTTATCAGCCAATAAAATATATTCTTTTGGGTTTGGACTTAGTAAACAATATTTTTCTTGATAACTTTTTAGTAGATCAGATGAACTTTTGTCACTTAAGTAAAAGTCGCAGTAGCGATTGTAAATGAAATCAATGTTTTGTCCATTTGGGGAGAGGAGTTGGCCATTGACTAATTTTAAATCTTTATAATCATATATTTCACATTGATAACCCATAGATTTTAATAAGTCCCTGGTCATTAAAAACTCTATATACATATATTGGTTTTTAGGTGCCTCATCAATAATGGCAATAAATTTTATTGGTTTTGGGCTAAAGAGAAACTCACTATTAAAATCAGATTTTAATTCATTAATAAATTCTTTGTTTTCATAGAGCTTATAAATTTCGTTACCAACTAGGTAGCAGGAGGCATTAGTATTTATCTCAATCAGGCGAGCATTATCATTATCATCAATGTGAAAGTCATAAGACATGAATAGGGAGTTATTGTCTGCTTTAAGCAGGTTAGATAGCTCAGGGAAGTATTTTAATATATGGTGTTGATAGTTATTGGTTCTTGAAATTTTATATATAAGTTCAATAAACTGTTTAATTTGATTATAAGTTTTACTTTTGATTTGAACTTCAAATGTAGAAATTAAATTATTTAGTAAATTAAAATCAAAATGTTCAAGACTGGGATATGATGAGATGCAGTTTGTTTTAAATTTATTAGTAAGCTCTGAATGATTCATATAGTTAATATAAATAAAAAGGCATACTATTGCTAGTATGCCTTTAGTTTTAAATTAAATTTAACAAAGTTTTTTATCCAACGCTTACGTGTTGGTCTCCTTTTTTCCAGCCAGCGCCACAAAGTTCGCCAGTTTTTAAGCCTGTAAGCACTCTTAGGATTTCATTGCAGTCACGTCCAACATTTAAGTTGTGAATTCCCATGTATTGAACCATACCTTCTGGATCAAT
>CALJPJ010000222.1 GCA_937980625.1 uncultured Bdellovibrionales bacterium | reverse complement strand
TTCCAGCACTTTCTTTTTCAAGAGCCGCTAATTTTTTTGCATTTGCTAAATTCAGGCACATTGGTTTTTCAAGAAAAACATGTTTTCCAGCTCTCAAACAGGCTTTTGCTTGTTCAAAGTGAAACTTGGAAGGACTTGCGATGCTTACTAATTCAACTGCAGGGTCTGCAATCAAGTTTTGGTAATTTTCATAGGTTTTGACTTGTTGGCCGAAGCGCTTTTGAATTTCTATGTTTCGGTCAGGAATTGGATCAGTACAAGCTGAGAGTTGAAAGAGTTCAGAGCGATCTTCAAGTTCAGGACATTGCATTCCCCAAGCTGCGCGCCCAACTCCAATTAATCCGACAGTAATTTTTTTCATAACAAAATTCTCCAGTATTGAGCAAGAGCTTTAAGCCAAATAGAGCCGTTGGCATAATGATCAAATTATTGTTGATCATCTTGAAATTTAATAGAAAAGTAACTTTATTGCAAGGTTTGCCTTATTTATTGATTTGGCAACTTACGTATGCTAACGAATTTGACATGAGGATTATTAAATGAGCCAGCTTGCATTTTTAGGTGGAAAACCCGTTAGAAATCAAAGAAGTATGCCATGGCCGATTTATGATGAGTCAGACAAAAAGGCTTTAGTTGCGGCTCTAGAAGGGGATAACTGGGGTGGTTATGCCAGTTCTGTTGACCGATTTCAAAGTCGATTTGCCAAAGCTCATCAAGCTAAGCATTGTATTTTAGTTGGGAATGGTACAGTTTCTTTATTTACTGCGCTAATGGTTTTAGGAGTGGGGCCAGGTGATGAGGTTATAGTTCCGGCGTATACATTTGTGGCCACTGCAAGTGCTGTAGTTATGGTTGGTGCACGCCCTGTTTTTGTGGATATTGAACCTGAAACTTATAATATTTCACCAAAGGCAATTGAAGAAGCAATAACTCCAAGGACTAAGGCTGTGATTCCTGTGCACTTTGCTGGGCAACCTGTAAAAATGGAAGAAATAAAAACCATTGCTGATAAAAATAAAATTTTTATTATTGAAGACTGTGCTCACGCTTGTTTAGCCAATCGAAATAATCAATCTGTTGGAAGTTTTGGCCATATTGGTTCATTTAGTTTTCAACAGAAGAAAAACTTAACCTGTGGAGAAGGTGGAGCTTTAGTTACAAATGATGATGAGCTTGCCAAAAAAATATGGAGTTTTTCCAATCAAGGCCGGGTTGCTAAAGATTCTATGTGGTATGGTCACGAGTCAATTGGTTCAAACTTTAGGCTAACTGCCTTTCAGGCGCAAATTTTAAATACGCAGTTTGAAAAGTTACCGGCACAGCAAAAGCAGAGATCAGAAGCTATTAAATACCTCAACTCTGAGTTATCTGAGCATGAACTCATTGAAACGTTAAAGTATGAAGAAGAAACAACATTACATGGTTCTCATATGTATGTTTTTAACTTAAAAATTAATCCAGAAAAAAATATATCCAAAAGTATTATATTGAAAGCACTTCGAGCAGAAGGCATAGATTGCACCCACAGCTACCGCAAGGCTTTGTACAGGCAAAAGTGTTTTTCAAACGTTGATATAAGAGTAGAGGATTGCCCTGTCACAGAAGACGCTTGCCTAAGGACCGTTTCTTTGCCTCATCCTTTACTATTAGAGGATCAAAATGGTCTAGAAGATATTGTAAAAATTATTCAAAAAGTCCTTAATAATATTGATGATCTAGAAGGTATTGTCCGAAAATAATTTTTTATAAGCCAAATTCTTTGATAAAGAAAAAAATATAGCCTTCCTTGAAGTGAAAAAAATTCAAGGAAGAGGTATCCGTTTGAAATACATACGGGAGGCTTTAAAGTACATGGATGAATGCTTTGTTTTCTCAATCATATTTTAAGAGATATTTAAAGAGCATTAATGTAATTATATTTGAGAACAGTTTTTTGACAAAGAGCTTTGCGCCATTAAAGTCTTCTTTGGCATTGATGACAGTTCTTCTCTTCTTTCAAGCTGCCCTAACTGCTGTTCTACCTCTTTTTATTAGAGAAGCAATAGATAATATTTCAAACTTTGAAATCGTTTGGAAAGCAATTTTAGCTAGTGTTTTCGTTGGAACAATTATTCTTGTTTTTGACTATCTTGAAGAAATGTTTCATGCCAAACATATTGTAGCCTTCCAAATATCGTTAAGAGAAAAGTTAGTTAAAAAAATACTAAACTGTAAACATAGTTTTCTTCAGACAAAAAAGAGCATTAACTTGGTTCATAATGTAGGTGTTGATACAAGGAACTTGGACCTTTGCGTAAGAGACTTTTGGGTTATCCTTGCCAAATCGGTTCCAACAATACTTATTTTGTTAGGTGTGATTTTATGGGTTAATTTTTATGTGGGATGCACGTTAATTTCTTTTTTCTTTTTCTATTTTATGCGGACTAAACGTTTGACGAAAAAAATGAGATTTTTAGAAAAAAATCTAATTGATCAGCAGCAAGAATTTCAAGGCTTAAGTTTACAAATTTTAGACTTCATTCCAGTGATGAAGAGTTTAAGCTTAGAAAATAAGATAGATAAGATTATACAAAGACAATTGATGAATTATGACAATTCTATGAAAAAGCAAGGTTTTGGAATTGTTAAAATCAACTTGAGTATCAATTCAGTTAAAACTTTATCTCGACCTTTTGTTTTGCTAGTAGGTGTTTATGCTATTTACTTAGATAAGATTAGTCTTGGTGATCTTTTTTTAATCATGAGTTACTTGGAGCTCATACAAAAACCTTTATACGATATCTCTACTTTTTTGAGTCGATTTGCTAAGTCTATTGCAAGTTATGAGAGAATTAAATCTCTTGTTACATTAATGGACAACTCCCAAGAAGAAAGAGAGAGAAAAAGTAACCTTCAATTTGAAAGCCAAGATATTGTATTTAAAAATGTAGTTTTGGAGTTCGAGTCTGCTCGTATTCCTCAAAGAGAGAGTCTAAATTTAAAATTTAGTAAGGGAAAGTTTTATCAAATTAGAGGAGAGTCTGGGATTGGGAAGTCTTCTTTTTTTAAGCTCTTAAATGGTCTTTTAGAGCCAACAGCTGGAGAGATTAGCTATGGTGGGCTTTCCTATAAAAAAATTCCGATCAAAAATTTAAGAGATGAAGTGAGATTAATTATGCAAGATGATCTCTTGTTGCCGATGAGTATTTTGGAAAATGTTGCGTTGGACTGGGAGTCTGAACCTAATGAACAGGAGGTATGGAATTGCTTAAAGATGGTAAATGCCGAAAGTTTTGTTCGATCACTACCTCAAGGCTTAGATACAAAAATTGGCAATGGTGGAGTGCCAATCTCTGGTGGCGAGAGAAAGCGCTTAAATTTAGCAAGAGGCCTTTATGGGGCTAAAAAAGTTAAGGTCTTCGCGTTTGATGAGCCTACTGCTGGTTTAGACCCAGAATCAAGTCTGATAGTGCATAATAACCTTCGCTTAATGGCCAAACAAGGGAAAACAGTTTTTTGCATTACTCATAAAAATAAAGAGTTTGATAATAAAGGTTCTTTTTTAGTTTTTACACGAAAAGGAGTTAGTATTACAGAAAATGACGATAGAGGGTTTGATGACTAATTTTGATTGGCTTCCAATTTTTTATAAAATATATATAAAGAATTCAAAGGGAAAACTTATGCTACTTGCAACTCTTTTGTTTTTGCAAGCCTTGGTATTAGTATTAGTTCCTCTTCCATTGAAAGAAGTTTTTGATAACCTTGATAATAAATCTTATTTTTTACAAATGATTGGATTAAGCTTTGGGTTGTCATTAATCTCTCTGGCCCTTGATTACTTTGGGAACCTAATGACGGTTAATCAAAATAGAGATCTTCAATTTGTTATTAGAAGTTATTTTATGAAAAATATTTTAGCTCAACCTTATCGCTATCACTTGCAGAAGAATAAAATGCTTTTAGTGAATAATTTAAATAAAGATATTATGTACTCTGAGGATCTTTTTACGAGAGCTATTGTGGCAGTGCTTAGGTCTGTGCCAAGTATTATTTTTTTATTAGTTGCTTTAATGATTATTGAGCCAATTGTGTTTGTATTGGTAGCGGTTGGTTTTCCAATATATTTTTTTCTCACCAGAAGAGTATTGAAAACTTTAAAAGAAGTTGAAAAAGATCTCCTGCATAAAGAGCAGGTTTTTGAGCAGAATACTTTTCAAACTTTTGAGTGTTTAGGTATGGCAAAAAGTCTTTCTAAACAAGAGAGTTTATCAATAAAACTTAATAATATATTAGATGACGTTAAAGAATCGTTGAGAAAAAAAATTCTTATTACTGCCAAAATGAATGTGACCCTAAAAGGGGTTAAAATTTTTATGGCACCTCTTCTAATTTTTATTGGTGGTTTGGCAATATATTATGAAAAAATTAGTTTAGGAGATCTTTTTGTAATTGCAAGTTACTTAGGTTCTCTTCAGCGACCCGTTTTTAAAATATCACGTTTATGGACTAAGCTTCCTAAGGGGTTGGGGAGTTTAGAAAGGTTGATGACACTAGATAATGAACTGGAGCAGTATAGCCAGTCTGCAGAGAACTTTAATGAGAATTCAGGTGAATTTACAGCTAATGAGTTTTTAGAAATTAGAAATGTTTCACATAGCTGGGACTCAGAAGTAGCACCATTTATTGAAGTAGAGGAACTCAAAATTAAAAAGGGGGAAATGGTTACTTTTATGGGACCTTCTGGGGCAGGGAAGAGTAGCTTGCTAAAGTTTTTGAATCGTTTAATTGACCCATTAAGTGGTCAGATCAGTTTGAATGGAGAAGATATAAAATCTTTAAGTTTGAATGAGTTGCGTAAAAAAATTAGAATTGTTTTACAAGATAACTTTCTACTTTCAGCAAGTGTTAGGGAAAATATTTCTTTATCAGACTCTAAACATTCTGATGCTAAAATTTGGGAATCATTGAAGCTGGTTTGTGCCGAAGATTTTGTTAAAGAACTTCCTCAAGGTTTAGAAACTATAATTGGTAGTGGGGGACATCCATTGTCTGGAGGGCAAGCAAAGAGGATTAACCTTGCACGCTCTATTTTAGACTATTCTAAAGTCGATGTAATTGGGCTTGACGAGCCTACAACAGGTCTGGACCAAGCTAATGCTAAAAAAATGATTTCTAATTTTAAGGACCTAAGTAGGACTGGGAAAACAGTTATATGGATTACACATAATGTAGCTGAAATGGACGTAGCTGACCGTAGGTTTCTATTTCAAGATAATCTAGTAAAAGAAGTCACCAATGATGAGTCCTAGTGGTGTTTTACATTTTATTGAAGTTAGAGTAGAATTTTAATATGAAAATTTTAGTTACAGGTGGATTAGGCTTTATTGGATCTTCATTGTCTGAAGAACTTTTAAAGCAGGGACATGAAGTTCTTTCCATAGATAACTTAGACCCATATTATGATCCTAAGTTAAAGCTTAAAAATGAAGAACTACTAAAGTCCTATAAGAACTTTAATAGTTTAGTTTTTGATTTGATAGATAAAGAACGACTAGACCAAGAGTTTACAATATGGAAGCCTGATGTAGTTTTTCATGCTGCTGCCAAAGCTGGGGTAAGACCTTCTCTTTCTAATAAGCTTAATTATGTGCAGGCGAATATCTCAGTTTTAACAACTGTTCTAGAGACTATGCGTGCCCATGATGTTAAAAAAATGGTTTTTTGTTCTTCATCTTCTGTTTATGGAAAAAGAGACCATTTGCCTGCTACAGAAGACGAAAAATTTGATAAGGCTATTTCTTTTTATGCCACCACTAAGCAGTGTGGTGAGTTAATCAATCAGATGTTCCATAATTTGTATGGTTTCTCGATTCTAAATTTACGTTTTTTCACAGTTTATGGTCCAAGACAAAGGCCAGATTTAGCAATATCCAAATTTCTTAATGCAGCTATGAAAGATGAATTTATAACTGTTTATGGAGATGGTAGAATGCAACGGGATTATACTTACATTGATGATATTGTCGGTGGGTGTATTAAATCAATAGAGTTTGTAGCAAATACAAAAGATGAAAAACCACTTTATGAAACTCTCAATTTGGGCTCAGCCTATCCTGTGGATATTATAAATTTACTTAAGGTGATAGAGAGTGTGACAAATATAAAGCTTAAAGTTAAAAATGTGGATGTACCAATGGGAGATGTTCCAACCACATTTGCAAACATTAATAATGCTAAAAAACTTTTAGGCTGGGAACCTCAAGTGAGCCTTAAAGAAGGGATTGCGAAGTTTTATGCTTCACTTCAATCTAGTTAGTTCTGGGGATATGCTTGCAATCTAAATCTATGAATAAAATTTAAATAAATCTCTTTAATTCCTCTTTCAGAGTGTCGTGTCGCGCTTCGCGTATCTGCATCTGCGTCACCTAAAAGGTGACGAAGTGCAAAGACGCGATGCTGCCGTAAACGTACTCTGAAAGAGGAATTAAAGAGATTTATTTAAATTTTATTCATAGATTTAGATTGCAAGCT
>CALJPJ010000221.1 GCA_937980625.1 uncultured Bdellovibrionales bacterium | reverse complement strand
GGCTCCCAAAAAACAGAGCTATATTAAATAATTAAATAGTTTATATTTTTATTTTTTAAAACTCACTTAAAAAAGATTGATCTAGATCAATAAAATATAAAAATAAAGGTATGATTAGCAATATAAACAACGCTTTAATTTTATAATTATAATCTAATTTTAACCACTTACTTCCCTAATATTGAATTTTTAAAATATATTTAATTAATTTTAGTTTAATTAATTTAGATCAATTACTTGTTAATATTTTTTTACTAAGTTTGGCTAACAACTAATATTTATAAGGTTGTAAATTAAATTTATGGAGGATGAGATGTTAAAATATAGAGTTCTTAAAACTGACTCGGAATTATTAGAGTTCAACAAAATGTATAAATTGTCATTTAAAGGCAAAGAGACTCTTGGGCACAACCTACCCGTCGCCAGCTTAAAAAAAAGAGACAAAGTGGTTGGAGTTTACAAGGGAACAAAAATGGTCGCTGGTTATACGATAGGTAATATTCCTCTCACTCTTCATAGTCATATCACAAAAGATAACCTCAAAAAAATGCAAGAGCTCTATCCCTTAGATACTTGTTATGACCTTAGCAATATCTGGAAAAAAGGAATTTCTGGCGTTAAATTCATGTCTTCTGTTTGGCCTAGAATTGTAATTGACACTATATTTTTTAATTTAAAACGACCTAACATTATTGGCTATGTTGTCACTGGCCATGGCCGTACGGACGCTTATAACAAAGCTAAACCTTACTATATTCAAGCTTCTGATGTTAAAAATGAAATAAATATTTTTGTATTTACGCGAATAAACTTAATTCGAGCTTTTTTACTTTTAAGTGCAAAAGTATTCTCAAAGCCAATACTCAATTTATTACCAACAACAAATGCATCTCAATTTAATGAGGCTAAAAAATGAAAAACACAACACACCTACCAATAAAGAAAAACATTAAACTGGAAATTGTTGGGCTCTTTTTTTGCTCCATTATTCCAGGGTTTATCTGGATGGCTACTTTAATAAGCGGTTTATTTTTAGTAAATAAAGGGTATCATCTTGCAATTTTAGCTCTGCCATTTTTAATTTCATTAGTTTATATTAGCCTGTGCTTTATTATCCGTTGTTGCATACCTAAACTAGTTGAAGGCAGCTACCACCTTGAAAAAGACCCTATGGTTATTTACTGGTATATGCATATGAGCTTAAACCGTAGCCTTAATGCCACTGGCTTACGAGCCATTATTAGAAGCTCTAATATTTTAAAATTTTTATATTACCGCGCTTTAGGAGCAAAAATTGCCTATACAGCCAACTACTCTACTGACCTTGAAATCATTGACCCTTCAATGATAACCATGGAAAAAGATGTAATCATTGGTGGTCGTTGCATTATTGGCTGCCATTTAATTTACAATAATAAACTGGTATTGAAGCCTGTGCATCTCAAAGAAAAAGCATTTATCCAACTCAATAACGGCATTGGTCAAGGGGTCACTGTTGGAAAATCTGCTGTGGTTGGCAATGGTAACCTACTATATAACATTGATATCCCAGATAATTATAAAGTAAATAATTTTGCTTGGGCCAATGGAACTCCAAATCAAAAAAGTTGGTTTAAGAAAAAACAGGAGGATTACCTGCTAAAAAATGATGAGTACCATAACTTCCACAAAGAGCATGGTTTTATTTAAGATGCCTTTGAAAGCTAAAGACTTAAGGCTAGCCGCCTCAGTTTAAAACTCAACTTTGAGCTGAAGCTTTCCTACTTTTCCTGTTAATATTTTTTTAAGTCACTGGACTAAGATAAAGAGTTTCAAAGCTCTAACTTTTAAAGGGTGCTTATGATCTATTAGTTTCATTCTGAAATTAAAAAACTTCCCTAAAAGATAGGTCCAGTTGTGCTAAGTAAATATGCTCTGATAAAATTATTCCTATCTATATGTTAGTTATTACTTAATTTTGAGGACCAATGAACTACCTACTATCTGCCATTACATTAATGCTCATTATTAGCTGTAGTCAAAAAAACTTAGTTCAAGAATACCAAAAACGTATTGCCCAATCATACTCCTACTCTAAAAATAGGGTTTTAATAAAAAAGGTAAGTTCATTTGTTAATGTAGAACAAGAACAACTAAATATATGTAAAAGAAATAGAGAATTTGATACAAATTGCTACAAAAAATATTACCAAATAGTTACAAAAAACCACCCTAAAAAACTTGAGCAAATTAAAAGTATAGCAGCTATTCTCTATGGTGATTTAGAGCACTACAACCAAGTTATAACTAAACTTCAAACTAAAATTGATAAACTTAAAACCACTCCTGTATCTGCCAATCAACGTTATTTTCAAACATTAATCAACACATTAACTTTGGACCTATACTATTATAAACAAGCCGTTCTTGTTTTCAGCGATTATATAGATAATATAGAAAGTTCGTACCTAAGTTACTATAACGAAACCTTATCTTTTATTCATAGCATAGAGCTCTCTGATAAAAACATTGCCACTTATGAAAAAAAATCGCTTGGAGGTCTTAACAAAAACCCAATAAACCAAGATAAACTAGAAGTTTATCGCACTTTTATACAAAGACTAAACCTGCTTACACAAAATAAAACCGAAAGCCTTGAAAGCTCTAGAAAGTATTCAAACAAACTCTATAGCCTTCCTCAAAAAACAAAAAAACTTTATGATCGACTAACAAAAAAGTCAAAGTTAACCACTAATATGTCGAGCTTATATAGTTATGATGAATATCATCAACTCATCACAACAACATGGCAGACAATTGATAAAATTTTATATCGAAACAAGCCAATGACTCATCTGTCACTCACTCATATTAATTACAATGAACCCAGTAAGAGTTTAGTTAACTATATTCCAATTAGCTCCTCATGTTTAAAGGTTAAAAGTTCATCATTTAGCGAAATAAATATGCCTTGGACGAGCAAACATATAAATAGTATTTATCAATCAACTGGAAGCCTTAAAAAAGGAATTAACTGCCAACTTACCCAACTTGAAAACCGTAGTTTGGCAAGTCATAACCAACCTGGAGTTGCCTATGATCAGAAAAATAAACAGCTGAATATTTTCTATTACAACTCAAAGGTACAGCCTAACCGATACATAGTTCCAAACCCTCACTTAATTTCAAAGACAATTGAAGAGTTATAACCCAAAGCTATGGATAAATTTTAAATAATCCTATTCTTAGCATTGGGTTTTAAACAACTATTACAGCTAAAAAAAATCAAGCTCTTTTATCTGTTTATATTTAAGTTAGTTAAACTGAGGACAGTTTAAAATTGTATTAAATGGAGTTAAATTCAACTCTGTTGCTGGACTATAAATCTCCTCATCAGCAGCCCCTGGAGAAACAATTAAATTACCTCCTTGGAGTTTATAAGTACCTTTATAAGACTCTGGATTAACTATCTCCTCTGTACTGCAGTCTTCGTATATAATATTTTTATCCGTAAAAGACATTTTACCCTTAGTATTAGCTGAATAACTAGACTCAAAAGCAAATCTTGCACCTTCTCCACTTAATTCATTAATAAGTAAATAAAATTGACCATTTGGCTTAAACATTACTAGCTCTTCATAACCTTCATCGCTGTAATCAGCATAAAAATTAGCATCTAAACTTACGGGCTTTCCTTTTTTAGATTTATCACCACCACACCCTACAATCATTAATAACGAAAACAAAACTATAATTAGCTGATTCATATAAAAACCCTCATGTCGTTAAATTATTTAAACTCGTATTAACACTTTAATTTTTTGGGTCAAGTTTGATTGGGTCAGGTATTCTTAAATAAAATTATATAAAAATTTTTGCTTGTTTTACAGGTACAAAATCCTATTTTTAGAGCATAAAAAAAGCCCCAGTTACTTTTCGTAAATGGGGCACCAATATAATTTTAAATTTTAAATTTTAAATTTTAAATTTTAAATTTTAAATTTTAAAAACTAAAGATTACGACACTGTCTATAGGCAAGCATTTTGAGTCTATCACCAGAAGTTGCAGTTCTTAACTCTATTGGCTCTTCACCTAATTCACCTGAAATAAAGAACAATGCATTGTCTTTTACAGAAACCTTAACCTCTCTAAATAAACTTTCTGTTAATTCTTTGGTACAATCCTCATTTATTTGCTCGTGCTTGCCTAGTATCATGATATCACTTTGCATAGTGTATTTAATTTTTAGCAAGAAAAATTTACCTTCGTAAAGCTCTCTTATGTATAAGTGATCGCTCCCTTCAGGAAAACTAATCATTAGAGGTTCATCCTCATCTTCTAAAAAATAATTGCCACTTAACTTTATATCACTAGCAGCAGCACTATTAATTGCCTTTGGGGAAAAACTAACAGCAAAGGCTTGAACACTGGGACAATTAAGTAACGACATCATATCGTCGTGCTGGCTTTGCGTGGCTTTAGTATAAACTTCTTCATCTATAGTCAGAGTCTCACCTCTTAGAGAATAAGGCGTTGATTCATCTTTTAATGCAACAGGTGATGAGCTACAATCACTATTAATTCCCACAAAATTTGATCCCGTCAATGTACTACTCGTTGTAGAGTACGAAGCAGTTAAAGCAGTCACTTCACCACTTTTTTTATCTTCA
>CALJPJ010000220.1 GCA_937980625.1 uncultured Bdellovibrionales bacterium | reverse complement strand
AGGTTCCAGGTAAAACATTTCATTGGTCTGGAAAGTATGAAACAAGTATGAACGAAGCTATAACTTTAGAGACTCACCTCAACGTATTTGAAAAATTTAACCCAGTAATACCTAAGAGCTATGAAGACTCTGAAATTGTTTTTTTAGCAAATATAGACCCTGAATTACAGCTACAGGTTTTAGAGCAAGTTAAAAGCCCTAAATTAGTTGGTGCTGATACGATGAATTATTGGATTGAGTCTAAAAAAGAAACCTTACTAAAAATGATTAGTAAAATAGATATACTAACTATTAATGAAACTGAAGCTCGAATGTTAACAGGTGAATGGAATATTAATAATTCAATTGCTAAATTAGCAGAAATGGGTCCTCAATATATAATAATCAAAAGAGGTGAATATGGCTTTATGGCTTATGATAAAATGTCTCAAGAGCTATTTGTTATGCCTGCTTTTCCGGTTAAAAACTTAATTGACCCAACTGGAGCTGGGGATACTTTTGCCGGCGGTTTATTTAGTTATATTGCTAGTCTTAAGGACTGTAACTTTGAAGATATTAAAAGAGCATGTATACATGGCTGTATTATCGCCAGCTTTACTGTTGAAGGTATGGGCTTAGATAAAATTAAAACTATTGAGCTGAAAGATGTACAAAACAGGACTAAAGATTACCTTAAAGTTATTCAAGTTGGCAGCGCAACAAGCTCTAAGTCTAATATTACCAATGACAAGCTATCTATGTTTATGTAAGGCTCGTCTAGGCTTTAGTGTTAAAGTTGAGGTGTATCATTAATAAATTCTTAAGAGTTTCCGATAACTTGCTAGATGTCGAAGAAAAAAGGAAAAGCTTTAGCGTTAGAACTTGTTGGTGATTTATTTGGCGACAGTAAATCTAAAAAAAAGAAAGAGGCTAAATCTAAATCAAAAAAAATCCCTGATGATCGTACAAATGTTGTAGATTCGTCTACTGATTTAGATTTTGGCATCGATGAGGCTACGCAAAAAATAAATAAAAATGAGCTCAACAGTATTCCAGCTTACTCAAAAGTATCCCCACCAGTAGTTGGTAACCGTAGTTATAAAAAAGAATCAATGAGTATTGCTGAGGCTGAACTTAGACACTCTATGAATTTAAAAAAAGCTCAAGAAAAAATATTAGAGCTAGAAAAAATTATTGAAAGTCAAAGAGGTGAAAATGAGCAGCTATTTACAGCAAGTCAAACTTTCAAAAAACATAGTGATGAGCTTCAGTCAAAGTTAACTGATCTTTCAAGAGAGATTGACGAGCAAAAACAACAATTCAAAGATGAAAAGAAAATTGTTTTAAATAATATGGAACAAACAGAGAAGTTACTAAGGGATGCTCAGCTGGAGAAAGAGCAACTTTTATTAAGGCTCAATAGTAACTTAAAAAAGATTCGAGTTAGAGAACGTGAGCTTGAAAATAGGTTGGAAATTGTACGCCTTGAAAATTTATCAATTCAAAGAAGTAAAGATGAACAATTATTAAGCTTAAAAAGACAAATTGATGAATCTCAATTTGAATTAGAGTCTTATCGTGATAAAGGTAAGGTTTTAGATTTGAAACTAGAAAAGAAAAAGGAAATGCTTAGAAAAACTGTGAAAGCATTAAGATTGGCATTAACAATGTTAGAAAGTAATGATCAAGAGGTAAAAAAAGCATCGGGCGATAACTATTAATTAATTACAGCGTAGGTTATGACAAAAAAAATTAAATTAGTACTTAGTGATTTGCATTTAGGCCTAGGAAGACTCCTTAGTGACGGGAGAAGTAATCATTTAGAGGAGTTTTATTTTGATGAAAAATTTAGTGAATTTGTTGAGTATTATACTAAAGGAAAATATTCAGAATATGAAATAGAGATTATTTTAAATGGTGATATTTTTAACTTTATTCAAGTGGACTACAGAGGTCATTATTTATCAGTTATCACTGAAGATATTTCTTTAGAAAAATTTAAAAATATAGTTAAAGGGCATAAGATTTTTTTTGATACCTTAAAAAGATTTGTAGCAGATGAAAAACATACATTAAGTTATGTGGTGGGAAATCACGATCAAGGTATGTTATGGCCAAAAGTTCGAGACTACTTTGATGAAGTTGTTGAGGCTAAAATTATATATAAAAATATAGTTTATTACTTTGATGGTGTACATATTGAGCATGGTCATATGCATGAGGCGGCAAATAGGCTTGATCCGAGGAAGTTCTATTTAAAAAAGAACTTACCAGAGCCTATATTAAACTTGCCATTTGGCTCGTACTTTTTCTTAGATTTTGTTTTAAAAATCAAACAAAAATACCCTCATGTAGATAAGGTTAGACCATTTAACAAGATGTTACGCTGGGCTTTAATAAATGAAACATTTTTTACAATTTCTGGTTTTTTTAAGTTAATTTGGTACTTTATATCTTCGTTTTTACGTCGAGATAATACTCGCAGTTGGAGTTTTCAAAACTTGGTTCAAATTATATTAGAAAGTGCAATATTCCCAGATTTAGGTGATTCAGCAAAAAAAATACTTAATGATGATAGGGTGCATACAGTAATTTTTGGTCATACTCATGTATATCAATATAGACAATTTAGTAACGGAAAGGAATATTTTAATACAGGAACATGGACAGACCTAACATCTCTTGATATTACTTCTCTTGGTAAAATAACAAAGTTAACCTATGTTTTAATTGAATACCCTGAAACAGATGAGGGTGAGCCGCGAGGCCGATTGAAAGAATGGAAGGGTTATCACAGGATTGAAGAGGATGTAGTTCTTTCGTGATTAAATTTGATTCACATGCTAAAAATAATAAAGAGTTAGTTAATAGGTTTAATAGTTTTTTTAAAAATTATAAACCACATTTTCTGAGTTATATTAGTGACGACACTGCCGTGCAAGAGATTCATGAATATGGGCAAGACTTATCCTCTGTCAATGAGCAGCTTTGTATTGTAGGTCTAGGCGGAAGTAGTTTAGGAGCCAAAGCATTTTCACAAGCTCTAGGCAAAGATAAAAAAATTATTTTTTTTGATAATGTTGATGCTTATTCTGTGGCTAAAAAGTTTGAAAAAGTAGATATAGAAAATTGTCACTGGCTTTTCATTTCTAAATCAGGTGGAACTCAAGAGGTTTTAAGTCTTATTGATTTAATTATCCAAAAATATGATGAAGCAGTTATAAAAAATAATTGCACGATTATTACTGATAATAAAAAAAGTAAACTATATGATTGGGGGCAAGAAAGTCAGGTAAAAATATTTTTCATTCCCGATGATATTGGTGGTCGATTTTCGGTTTTTACACCTGTAGGCTTGCTGCCGTTATCATTTTTAGGTGAAAATATATTTGATATTAAGAAAAGTATTAATGACTCCTTATCATCTTTTGAGCTTTGCTCTGAGCTTGCTAGTCAATTAGTACTTAGTTTTAAAAGAGAAGAGTGGATCCATTTATATTGGATATATTCAGACACTATGCAAGGGTTTGGCTTATGGCTACAGCAGTTGTGGATGGAGTCTCTTGGAAAAAAAGTTGGATTGCAAGGTCAGCCTGCTCCAAGAGTGAGTTCATTGTTTTGTGCTCGGGGAGTTTCTGATCAACACTCAATACTACAGCAAATTTCACAAGGTGAAAAAGATAAGTTAGTCATTTTTTTATCTGATGAGCGGGCCTTAAATTACGGTGATAAAATGGGTTCATCAATATTTTTTGATTCAAATCCATTGTCAGGCTTTAGTCTTGGTAAGTTATGTGAAGTTGAAATGAACTCAACTTATAATGCCTTACAGTCAGAAGGTGTATCGGTGAGTAAACTTCTGTTAAATAAGACTAATGCCAGCTCTGTAGCTCAATTAATGACTACATATATGATGGTTACAGTGGCCATTGCTAATTATTTATCTGTTAATCCTTTTGACCAGCCCGGTGTTGAGTCTAGCAAATTATTAACTAAACAAGTTCTTGGTAGACTAAGTTCAGGTAGATAACTTATAATAAACACTCGATAATTTAATGATGTAAATTCATTTTATGGAGTGCTGGATGTCAGATTTTGATGATGATAAATCAGATTTAGAAAAAACAAGTGTCGTTTCAAGTGATACATTTAAATTACGAATCGCCGAGGCAGGTAATGCTCCTCCATGTGTTGTTCTTTTAGTAGGTCCGGCTAATTCAATTGGCCGCCAATGGCCAATTGAAAATACAGACTCTATTATTGGACGCTCAATTACAGCTCATATAAGTATAGATGACGGCAGTGTAAGTAAATCCCACGCTAAACTTTGCTTGGAAGGCGGTGCCGTGACTGTAATGGATTTAGAGTCTACGAATAAAACAATTGTAAATGGGAATATGTTACTTCCATTAGCTCCTCGCAAACTAGAAAATCATGATCAAATTAAAATGGGCAATGTTATTTTTAAGTTTCTTGAGCGTGGACAAATTGAAACCGTATCAACGGCTCAAACCTTTGATAATGCTAATATCGACCCTTTAACTCAAATTAATAATAAAGGTGCATTAGAATATAAAGGGATAGAATACTTTAAAAAGTCTCAGTTGTTAGACACACCCTTTAGTATAATTACCTTTGATATAGATCACTTTAAAAAAGTAAACGATACTCATGGGCACTCAGCGGGAGATTATATTTTAAAAGAAGTGGCGTCTGATATAAATTGTTTGATTCGAGGTAACGATTTTTTTGCACGGTCAGGTGGGGAAGAATTTACAGCAATTTTACTAGGTGGAGACTGTAAGCAAGCTATCGATATTGCTGAAAGAATGCGAACAACAATTGCTAATCGAGATTTTGAATTTCAAGGAACTATAATTCCAATTACGATATCTTTGGGAGTATCAACAAAGTTTAAGAAAGATCACTCTTGGTTAGATGTATTTGATCGTGCAGATCAAGCTTTGTATAAATCTAAGAAGAATGGACGTAATCAAGTCAATGTAATTGAATAGCTTAAGCAAAGATAATATTTTAGATTCATCAGGTTGAATCTAGATCTTTACAAATCATATTAACGATTACTTTAAGTTTATCTATAGAGTTCGATAACTATTTAGTTATGGTCTAAGAACTTTTTTAGTTTAGGCAGAAGAAAATCCCAGCCGCTTTCAAACCCTTTTATCATTTTTTTTCTATCATCAGAACTTTTAAAGGTGTTCCACCCAGAATGTTTAACCTGAAGTAAAGTAGAACCATTGACCTCTTTTAATGAAAACCTACAAAGTGTAACTTCAGATGTTTGCCAGTACTTTTCACGCCAGGTAAACTCAATAAAGTTCAGAAGGGCTAGGTTTTTAACTGTTCCAGTTGCGAGCTGGTTATTCCCCCAAGGTTCATAAAAGAGTCCACCCAAATAAGGCTCTAATTTAACGCCTTGGTTCCACCACTGACTTAGATCTCCTTCATTAGTTAAAGCAGACCAAACTTGCTCCTGACTGGCTTGAAGAGTTATAGATTTTAATATGAATATCTCTTTAGAGACGGAGGTCTCAGTATTAAAGCTAATAAAAAGCAATACAATTAATAAATATATTTTAGCTAAATTCAAAGACTTCAACACTTTAAGCTCCCTTGATCTTTTATTAAATAGGTAGGTCCACTTTTGTTAGCATAAAGCTGAGTACTTATAAAGTGGCTATATGGAATAGTGACTATTCGTTTTACAGATACTTTATATTAAAGTTTGGTGTCAGGCTTTCCCTTTGAAGCCATTACTTTAGTCTGGAGTTAGATTAGTTTTGCTTATCTTATATATAATGCAGCGCTTACTTTTTAGATGGGCAGATAAATTGTCACCAATATGCATGGCCTCAAGATTGCACATTATTACTGTGTATTTAATTGGTGGAGGCAAGATGTCACCACTTATGTCAGAACGAAAGTAGGAGAATTTCAGCACGAAATAACAACATGGCTTTCTCTAGGGAAGGGGGGGAATATTTTGTGTGTGGATAGTCATCTAGTCGAAGGAGTGAAAAGAGGGGAGCATCACGCATTTGCAACAATTGTTAGAAAGTATCGACCAATATTAGTAAAATTTTGTTATAAACAAACTAAAAATATTCAGATTTCAGAAGACATAGTTCAAGAGAGTCTTACAAAAAGTTTTTTTAAAATTAAATCATTTGAGGGGCGATCCTCATTTAAAAATTGGTTATTTAAAATTACGATCAATACATTAAGAAATAAAATGAGATCAAGAGCGCTAACATTTATTAGTTTGGATAAGTTAAACTATATTTCTGTGGATTCTGTAAGTGAGGTAAAGTTATTAGAAAAACAAATACAAGAGCTACTGCTTTCAGAAATGAATTTATTACCAGACAAACAGCAGCAGGCTTTAAAGTTGAGAGTATTTGAAGACTTGAGTTTTAAAGAAATATCTGAAAAAATGAACTGCCCTTATGACACAGCAAAAGCTAATTATAGACATGGATTGCTCAAGTTAAGAAAGAGATTTGAGACTGCTAATGAGTTAAAAGGATATAGAAAGTTTTTTACAGAAAATTTTAAAAAAATAACGAGGCGATTTGAGTTTATTTAAAATGAAGCGGTTTAAAAATGAAAAAGCTACTTAAGTTAGGAACAACATACTTTGTTTACGAGATTATTTTTGTAACAATGGTTTTCTTAGTTTTATTTTTAGTAGTTACTAGCAATAAACCATTTCATGCTCAAAAAGTATGTGACAATGTTACTGGGAGCTGCGTTTTAGGTGATAATGATATAAAGATTAAGGAAGTAAGAAGGAAATAAAGGCTCCACAAGAGAGCCTTTAGTTCATCTATCTATTTGTAGCTTTAAAAATAGGAGATAAATAACTTGGAGTGTTTGTTTGAGTTTGAGGTTGATTATAAATATCTACTTGCGCTCTTAAAGTCGTCGTTCTTATAATGTGGCAAAATCGGCCTGAAGCAGTTACATTGGCAACATAGTAACCTTGCCCTTTACCTGGGTCGGCAATAATAACAACTTTTTCATGAATTTTTTTACTGTTGTCTTGAATGACTCCGCATAACTCAGCTGTTGAACTAGATAAATTTCGATGATCAGTCATTAAGAAGCTTGTGACTGTGATAGTTGGCTCAGCAAAGGCTAAAAAAGGGCTTGTTAAAATAAACATGAGTAGTAATTTCATTTCAAATCTCCTTGTTAAGTTATAGATAGTATTAACTATGTTTACTATTTCATCTAATAAAAATTAAATAGTAAAGAGAATTATGTATAGAAACTGCTAATAATTCATCCAGTCATCTAGTTCCTATATAGCTGGGTAAGTACTACCAATCCCATTAAATAATTCCTTAAATTCTGAAGCCCAATTAAATTATGATGTGCTCAAACAGCTCCCTGCGGGAGAACTCCGCGCATCTTAATTTAATTGGGCTTCAGAATTTAAGGAATTATTTAATGGAATTGGTATAACAATAGCATTTAAAGTGTATTTATTGATTGTTTCAAAGATGCTTCAGCATTCTTGACATTTTCTAATGTTTTTAAAAACTCTAAGGTTTTATGAAAACTACTGCCAAGTTTTATATGTAGTTTTTCAAAATCAGAAAGGTCAGATAGATAAGTTTTATAAGGTAAAAGGTTTGCATTGTTGAGCTCTTTTTGAGCAAAGTGATCGTATTTATTGGTATTTAATTGTGGTTTTATTTCTAGTATAAACTTATTATTAATTTGTTTAAGTCGAATTTTTTTACTAGTTTCATTAATGTTTTTAGTTTGTGCATACCAACTTTTTAAATCAGAAAATTCTTTAGTAATGAACTTGGAAAAAATTTTGTCATCTTTATGCTCTAAATTTATTTTTTTAATGGTAGGAGAATTATCTCCTTCAAGCTTTTTATAAAATAACTCTGTACCAACACTTGCTAAATAAGTGGCAAGTTTTTCATTAAAGCTAGCTTGATTTTTTATAAATAAGGTAGTGTGTATAGTTTCATGAATGATGAGGTCAACTAAATCAGAATCATCATACCTCATCATACTAGATAATACAGGGTCATTGAACCAACCCAGAGTACTAAAGGCTGTGACCCCTCTTACATATGTATCATAGTTTTTTTCTATAAATTTTTTCTCTTCATCAAGAGCATCATTTTTATTAAAAAAACCTAGATATGGAAAAGAACCTACTATTGGAAACGACCACTTGTACGACTCGAGTTTATATTTAGGGGCTACTCTTAATAAGTATGAAACATAATTATCTTTAAGTTGTACAAAGCTACTATAGTTTTTAGTTTTTTTAAGTTTTAATTCATTAAAACAAAAATCTCGAACTTTAATAACTAAGTTTAATTTTTCTTTAGTTATTTGAGTCAAGTTTTTATTGGCAATGACTTCGTTAATTGGTTCACGACTTGCTAAGATTTTCATTTGTGAATAACCAGATTTGGCTAAGTAGGTTAGCATGCACGAAGAGCTAATAAAGCTAAGAGAGAGTAATATTAAAATAAAAGTTATTTTTTTAAAAATCATAATTTTAAAAGTAGGTTGATAAGCCAAACCTGAAAGTATAATCCAACGAATCCTCGCTATCTCCTATTGGACTTGCCCATAAATCAGCTCCTAATTTAATAAAAAATCGGTCACTTGTTTTTATTTTTATACCAAGTCCACCACTGGGTACGATGCCTGTGACAGGGTCCAACTGACTGGAGCCAACATCAACAATACGTGTAATTTTTTTATCCATATAAGCAATGCCTAGCTTTATGTAAGGTTGTATAGGTGATTTACGTGAGCCAAAAGTAGTTACAAAGTCCCCACCAAAAAGTTTGAATTCAGACTCAATTGTCACTTTAGAGTCATTAGGTGATGGCAAGCTTTGCAGAGTTGATGCGCCTTGGGTGTAGCTAATCTCCACAGCAGTGCGCTCCCATAAGTAAACGGCAAAAGAACCTGTGAGTGAGAATGTTTTTTGAAAATTATCTTCGTTGAGTTTAGAGTTTCTTAGGTTGCCAGATACACTTAATTCCTTAATTGTTTCAGAAAATGAAGACAAGGGTGTCATTAAAAGAGCCATTAAAATTAGTAGTTTCACATATTTATTTTAAAAACTAAATAGGTATATTTCAATACAAGGAAGAAAAGCCTAGTTCAACAGCTCGTCTAGTGTGTGTGTGCAACTTTAGCTAAAAATTTCTTAAGCGTTAATCAATTTTGATTATTATGGGCGGAGTTCTCCTGCAAGGAGCTGTTTGAGCACATTATGATTAAAATGGATTAAAGTTTAAGGAGTTTTAGTAAAGGGCTGGGTACTAATTGCCTCTGGCAAAAAGTCTGTTATCTATGACCATTCTAAAGCCTAAAGGAATATATATTAAACCATCATCTTCAACCATTCCTTTGGGGGGGTTCACAAAAGGAGCAGCTCGTTTAATTGCATCAATAGCTGCGAAGTCAATCATTCTGTTAGATGAGGAGTCGACCACAATATGGCCAGCATATTGGCCTTTAGCATCTAGTATAACCTCAAGCTTAGTGTAATAAACTTTCTTTTTAAGTTTTAGATTGGTTGTACTTTTAATAATATTTAAAACTTCCTCTAGGTTATTTGACCAGCGAGGGTACATTCTATCGTTTAAGCGCATATAGAATGTATAATAAGATAGGTTACCTTGGTCTGTATCAAAAGCATTAATTTCTGCAATATCAAGGCCTGGTATGTGCCTAGAAATTGCAGACTCACTAGTTTTAGTTAAGTTCATGCCAGCTTTTATGTTTTGCATAGATTCACTAGCACCATAAAAAGCTGATAAAGGGGTTTTATTTTTTGGGGCTTTGGTGATTAAGCCTTTTCTTTTTGAGAGCAGTTGTTCGATTGGGGTGATGGCTTTTTTCTTTACTTTGTTTTTTGTGAGGCCGTATTTACCAGCTACAGTTTGTTTTTTTACTCGCCTGGTTTTTCGCGATTGAAACTTAGCCTTTTTTTTAGTGTTTTCAAGTTCATTTTCAAAATTAAGATCTCTGATGTATTCTTTGGTTTCCTGATATGGTTTTTTATTAGGCTCTAGGACTTCAAACTCAATAGCTTCACTTTGGGCAAAATCATATATTTGCGAGGGAACTCGCTCAAGCAACCTGTAAGTGGTTGCGTGAACCAAAAAACTTAATAATATTGATAATATACACAGGATTTGTGTGTTTTCACGGCCCATCATCAATTTTAGTATACCAGTAGAAATGACTAAAGTTGAGACAAAACCTGCCGATAAGGTTTTATATGTAAAAATGTTTGATTAGCCATGGGGATGGGGGAAATAATTATGTATAAAAACAACGTAATTGACTTTATAGCACGTCGTGAGCAAAAAAAAACAGATGAGACGATTTCCACTAAGCAAACAAATAAGAGTGCCGATTTAGTTGATATAACTGAAAAACGTGCGGCAATTATTCAAGATGAGCGTCGAGCAGTTAAGCGAACAATACTTACGGAGTTTATCAGTGCACATGTGGTTATTCCCAGCCGAGGCCTACAAAAAGTAGCTATTCACGATATTTCAGCTGATGGTATTGCGTTTGAGTTTGAAGCAGATCAAGGGGCGTTTAAAAAGTACGAAGAGCTTGCTATGCGCGTATATTTAAATTCAGAAACTTATTTTCCATTTTTTGTAAAAGTTAAAAGCTGCCGCTATCTTTCTGATGACGGTGTTTATAGAGTAGGCTCGCAGTTTGATAAAGAGAGTTTTAACTCAGAAGCTCTATTACACTTTGTTAAATTTATTGAAACAGTGAGTGCGAGTTTGAAAAGTGATTCTGGTGATATTATTGTTTCAAAGCTAGGTAAGTAAGCTGTTTATAAACGCTTAACACTTGGTTCCATTAGTTTAGCTGATAGTTTAAATAGTGTTTTTTTAATATACAAGT
>CALJPJ010000219.1 GCA_937980625.1 uncultured Bdellovibrionales bacterium | reverse complement strand
GATTCAAAAAAGTTAAAATCTTACATAACAATTTGTATTTAGGACCTGGAACTTTTTGGTATACATGTTTTAATAAGCTTGCTCGTTATCTCAAGGCCTACCTCTGACCAAGTTTTAGATACTCCATCTTTTCCCGTGTGTAGATTCTTACATAACTCAGCAATACTTTTGAATGATTTTGTCATTTTAAAGTGATCTAAAATATCAATTTTAGATTTTAATTTAAAGCTAAGGTCTTTTTTATTTTTTTCAAAAGAAAAAATAACAGGTGTTCTTTGTCCATTCATTTCAATTTCAATAACAGCTTTTTTATTTTTTTCATCTACTGATATCCCATAACCAGAGATCTCTTCACCTTTATTCATAAGCTTAAAAAAGCTTTTATATACTCGTTTATCTCTTAAAGAGTTACCTGAGTTGACTGACATAGTTTTTATTTTAAATTTTATTGATTTCATTAAATTCGATAGTGTCATTGACGACTTATAAGACCAATCTATGGATTTAAAAGTTCCACTCACAGCAACCTTATCTGTGGTCTTGTAGCCCGTCCATTTCATTTTAATATCGGTTTTATTTAAGGAGTACTTACACTCTTTAGCTGAAGCAAAATTAGAAGACAGCAAAATAAAAAACAACGTTAATATTAATTTCAAAATATACCCTTTATACTTAATTGCGATTTAATAATGACTTAAAACCACTAGAAAAATTTTTAACATTTTTAAAACCCATGGCCAGTAAAGCGTAACTGACTGAACCTGAGCGCACTCCATTATTGCTAATGACAATAATTTCATTGTCGTAAGATATTTTAAGACCAAATAACTCTTTGGTAAGATTTCTGTTTGGTCGCCCACTGGCCTTATAAAAGCGGGTCCAAGGAATAAACTGACTCCTAAATTGAGGATACATATCTTTAAAGCTTTTTATATTTATAGATTTAAACTCTTTTTCAGACCTCACATCTAAAATAATAAGGTTGGGGTCGTTTTTCATCATACTTGCTAAAAATTCTTCTTTAGAAACTTCAAATTGATAATTTACATTCGGCTTCCACACTTTAGTTGACTTATGCTTGCGTTGCTTAAAAGGACTTACTGACTTGCTCATACTTTTTAGCGAGGTCACTTGTATATTTTTAAAGCCTAAAGTTAACAAAGACCAAGCTAATCGCCCGGCAGATGCCTGGCCTAGTTCATCTTTGCCTAATATAACAACTTCGCTATCGGGCTGCACACCTAAGCGAGCTAAACGCCTAGCTGCATAGAAAGCTTTGTCTCCTTTAACAATGGCATTATCTACTTTTGGATTTGCCACTAACTGCTCCCATAGCAAATGAATTGCCCCCGGCACTGAGTACATCATGTAGTCATATTGCGGCCTTGAATCAAAAACCACAGTATTATCTGATAATAATATGGGTTGATTTAATTTTTTTTGTAAATAACTGAAACGAGAATTAGAAATATCATTTATTTTTACATCTGCTTGCTGACAAGCTGATAAAAAAAATAATAACAAAAATAATATAAAATACTTAATAGCTAAACCTACTTATGCTTCATTGTTGGAAAAAATAAAATGTCACGAATACTTGGTTGGTCAGTTAACAGCATAACTATCCGCTCTAATCCTATACCCACCCCGCCGGTTGGTGGCATACCCACCTCAATTGCGTGTAAGAAGTCTTCATCCATAGGTTGAGCCTCTTCGTCAACGACACGTTTTTTATCTTGTAACTCTAATCGACGACGCTGCTCTTCTGGATCATTAAGCTCTGTATAGGCGTTACCAATTTCCATTCCAGCACAAAAAGGCTCGAATCTTTCGACCAGACCTGGGTGCTCTCTATGCTCTTTTGTCAACGGAGAAATTTCAACAGGGTGATCAATAATAAAAGTAGGTTGAAAAATTTCAGGCTCTGCTTTTAATTCAAAAGCTTCCATTATCATTTCTCCTCTCAAACCTTGCTTCTTCATATCAGAACCAAAACTTTTAATTTTGGCATAAAGCTCTTCATCAGATAAATCACTTGGGTCAAAACCAGCATACTCTTTAACTCCATCTATTACACTTAAACGACGCCATGGTGGGGCAAAGTTTATTTCTTTACCTTGATACATGACCTTCATAGAACCCGTTACTTTTTCAGCCACTTGTGAGATCATGTCCTCAAATTGTTTCATTTGATAATTGTAATCTGTATAGGCCTCGTAAAACTCAAGCATGGTAAACTCAGGATTATGCGAACGATCGATTCCCTCGTTACGAAAGTTTTTGCCAATTTCATAAACTTTATCAAAACCACCCACTATTAACCTTTTCAAATATAGTTCAGGGCTAATTTTCAAAAATAGCTTCATGTCTAAAGCTCTATGATGAGTGGAAAATGGGTAAGCTGATGCCCCACCATAAATAGGTTGCAAAACCGGTGTTTCAACTTCTAAAAAACCACGACTGTCTAAAAAGTGTCTTACTTCCTTGATAATCATTGAACGCTTTTTAAAAACTTCACGGACATTTGGATCCATTATTAAGTCTAAGTGTCTA
>CALJPJ010000218.1 GCA_937980625.1 uncultured Bdellovibrionales bacterium | reverse complement strand
CACATTATGATTTAAGCCAGCTTAGAATTTAGGGCTTACTTGAATGGAACTGGCAGTAGCTGCTATTTTTAAATCCTTGAACTTACTTAGTACTAGAACTCACAGCTGTAGTACTTGCTTGCCAAACTCCAACACCAGTTAAATCTCTTAATGAAGCTTGGCTAACAACACCATCAAAATAAAGAATATTTAAAGTATCTACAAATACTCCTATAGAAAAAGGGCGAAAAACTACTGAAACAGTGCATGTAGCTCCTGGACTCAAAACAGAAGTACAAGTTCCACCAGTTCCAGGGTAACTACCACCAGCAAAGGTAAGCGGTGAAATCAACCCTCCTCCTGACATCGCTAATGCTTCATATCCACCACCATTTGTTATACTCAATATTACAGTCCCAACTCCACCAACAAGAACACTGCCAAAGTCTATGGGGTTAGTACCACTAATGGCAATACTAGCTGGAGCAACGCTAACGCCTTCTACATCTCTGCTAACACTTACAGTATTACCATTACCGTCATCATAAGATAAATCTATTGAATCCACGCTGAGCCCGGTGGATGTTGGAGCAAAACTAACAACTATTGTGCAATTAGTTGCACTTGAAATTACAGAGGCACAAGTTCCACCTACCCCAGGGTAACCTCCCCCTGAAAATTCAAATGGCGCCGACAAGCTAACTTCAGCTATAGACCTGGCATCATTACTGCCAGCATTTACTATTGTAAATGTGTGATTAATTATACCTCCAGAAGCGACAGTGCCAAAACTAACTGGATCCACTCCAGAAATAACTAGTAATGCGCTTTCAACTTCTGGCTCTAAAGCATCATTGGCTTTTTTTAAAAATTTTAAAGATTTTTTAAGTTGTGCTTGTGAATGATTATTATCTATTAATTTACGGCTAATACTCTCCATAACTCCAAATAAATTACCATCATCAACCTTATGATCATGTGCAAAAGATACAGAACCAATAATATAAATAAAAACTATTAATAAAAAACGTAACATCTTCCCTCCCTGGTGTTTATTTAAATTAGCAATGAGTAAATTATCTTAACACAAATTTTGTATGTCAAAGGTAAAGCACAAACATCCACCATAAATCGTTGGCAAGGTTGCCAATGATTTACACATATTCTTCTACAATATTTTTCACTCAATCTGATCAGCTATAATAAATATTAAGCCCATACTCATTTATAATTTCGACATTTTTTTAAAATTGTTTTAGACTTGTGCGATACTAAATTACAATAAAATCTAATATGTTTTTGTTTAATGAGCTAAGGAATATTCTATGAAAAAAAAATATGACTGGAATAGCTTAAATATTTGTGAATCACTTAAAACAGCCAGTTTTATTTTTGGCAAGGCCCTACGTCACTTTTATAGAAATGATCATATTAGCTCTTCAGCTGTTTTCGATGCTCTTAGAGCTGTAAAAAGTAACCCAGGAGTTTTAGTTATTTCTGATACTTTACATGGTTTATCTTTATTAAAATCTAAAAAATATTATGAATCGGCTTGGATTGCCCATGGCCCCACTGAAACTTCAGGCTTGTATTTTTCAGCACCGTTTTGCGCTCTACGAGATTTGGTTTTATATATTACAGATAATAAAACTAAAGATCTCTACGATAAAAATATAAGCTGGGATACTAATAAAAATAATTTAAACTTCGAAGAATACTTAAACTGTAAAAATGGTGAGCACTTTGCTCCACTTAATGCTGATAAACATTCAAAAGACCATATTGTACCAGGTTCAATACAATACAAAGACATATTATTTAATTTCTTTATTGAAGATTACCAACTTACTATTAGTAAAGTAGAGCAATTTGAACTTGTGCAGTCTACACCAGAAATTAAAGCCTTGGCTCAATTATTTAAAGCCATCAGCTTAATAAAAATTGGTTTTGAAAACCAAGCTATCACCTATATCGAAAGTCTGTTTGATACCACTGAAAATAAAAATTACCATATGCCCTATTTACAAATAATTATTTTAGCTAAAATGAGCCTGAGTAAAAATATCTAACTTTTGGAGCCATATTGTTTAACCAATTAATAAATTTAAATGAAATTTATTTTCGCGAAGTTACAATGGATGATGTCGATGGGGCAGCAAAGCTACATATTAAACACTCAAAAGCTAAATTTTCCGAAGCTCAAAAACTTTTTTTAAATGAATTCCAAGCCTGTTTTCAACAGCCCAATAAAAAAACATATTATATTGCTACTACAAAAAATCAGCTCATTGCTTTTGCTGGAGCCAGGCACTACGAAACTAACACTAACGAAAATATGTATAACACCAAAAAGTTATTACCAGCGGGCTGGTACTTAAGAGGAGTTCATGTCGATGAGAAGTACAGAAGAATGGGCTTGGCAAAAAAATTAACTGAGCTTAGGCTCAATTGGCTTTCACAAAAAACTAATAACTGTTTTGTTTTTCTAAAAGAAGGAAAAGAAACGATCCCAATGTATAAAGAGTTTGGCTTTAAAATTTTTTCACAAGATTGGGAAATGAATAACTCATCAAAATGTGGACTACTATTTCATCGCTGATAGCAGCAGAAAAATTTTAAAAAGCCGAAACACTACAAATATATCGACTTAAATGCAAAACATATAAACTATTCTCTATAAGAATGAGTAAACTCAAACCTTTTATTGAAATCTGTTTTAAACTAAAAGTAGTTTGAAATTAGCCAATGACTTCTTAATCAAATACTAAACCCTTGGACTAGCTTAGACTAAAGTAACTTAAAGTCTCTTTGTGAAGTATTTTTTTTAACAAAAGGTCATGCTAGTAATGCACAACTAGCCTAGGGTCTTTTATTTATTCGCACAGTGCAAAGGTTTAGGACCTGGAACCTTTTATTTACAAATGCTAATTAAATCAATAACCTAATAAACAAAGAGGGTTTTATATATGAAAACAGCATTAGTTACTGGCGCAGATGGGTTTATTGGTTCACATTTAACTGAGTACTTAGTCAATAAAGGCTATAAAGTAAGAGCCCTTAGCTTATATAACTCTTTTAATACTTGGGGATGGTTAGATACCATTAACGATATTGATAAAGTTGAAGTTGTTAGTGGCAATATTATTGACCCCCACTTTTGTCATGAACTCACAGAAGGCATTGATGTTATTTTTCATCTTGCAGCTCTTATTGCCATTCCCTTTTCCTATTTAGCTCCAAGCACCTATGTAGATGTTAATATTAAAGGCACCACTAATATTTGCCACTCGGCTTTAAAAAACAAATGCAAACTAATGGTACACACTTCAACTAGCGAAGTTTATGGAACCGCCCAATACGTGCCTATTGATGAAAAACACCCGCTACAACCACAATCTCCCTATAGTGCCAGTAAAATCGGTGCTGATGCCATTGCAAGTAGCTTTCATAACTCTTTTAATTTGCCACTTGTTATTGCTAGACCGTTTAATACATATGGCCCTAGGCAATCAGCCAGAGCTGTGATTCCATCTATTATTACTCAAATCCTTAGTGGCAAAAAAGAAATTATGCTTGGTGATGTCTCACCAACAAGAGATTTTAACTATGTCTTAGACACGGTACGTGGATTTTATTTACTTTCTGAGTGCGAGAAAGCCATTGGTGAAACAGTTAATATTGGCTCTAATTTTGAAATTTCTGTGGGTGATACTTTAAATTTAATCAAAGAAATAATTGGCTCACAAGTGGAGTTCACCCAAGACCCACAAAGAATTCGCCCAAAAAACTCTGAAGTGTTCAGGCTTTGGTGTGATAATACTAAAATTAAATCTTTAACTGGGTTTGAGCCAGAATTTGATATTAAAAAAGGGCTTACTGAAACCATCAATTGGTTTAGTGATAAACAAAACTTATCACAATATAAAGCTGATATTTACAACGTATAATTTTTTTAATCTAAAGCTTGCTAAAATACTAAAGCGTTTCTGATTAAACAAAAAGGCTCTACTTCAAGTAATATAATTATCTGCAGCTATAATCTTGAAACAACAAGACAAAGCCAAAGTGACTTTTTAGTTAGAAAGGCTCTACTTTAGAGTTTTCGTAAACTCCAACCCCAGGAACTTTACTTAAAGTACACATTGTTGCTAAAGCTTTTTCTTTTGAATCTTCACTGCCATTAGGTCTGTTATCCATAACAAAAATAGATGGTGTAATTAGGTGTTTTGTAAAATTGTATGCGTGACTGATTACTTTGAGTACTTCCATAATATCTTCTTTTGACATTTCTTCATAATTTAACTGAATAATAGATGACTCATTTAAGACAAGGTCTTTGCAATCAGAAGTTGAATTAGTATCAGCTAAAGCAAAGTTCAAACCAGCAAATAATATTGATAAAGCTATAATTATGTTTTTCATTTTTACCACCTTTTTTTAATTTATAATGAGTTAATTTAAATTAATTATTAAAAACTTTATTAAACTTAAGGTTTCAAAAAAACAAGTATAGATATTTCACATTACCCAGTTGTAAAGTAAACAAATGTTTATAGTAAAACAAAATCAAATATTCTGCTTTTTTAGCTTTAAGCCCCTAATACTTTTAATGTGACCAATACCGCTAAAATTAACCGAAAATAAAATGTATTAAATATATAGCTATCTCAGGTAGTGGTGTACAAAATTTTTAAAATACAAATTTGACCTTTATTGGGTATAAAAAGTATTTTTGTTGTAACAGCGATAAGGCCTGGCTGGTTCTGAGTAGTCTTCATACCATACAAACTCTCCATTTATACGCTGCCACACTATATTCGTGCGAATTTCGCAAATTAATTTATTATTTGAAGATTTATACATCATTACGTGCTCATTGGCAGCATAGTAACCCGGCGGGATACCAATAGGCATACGATTTTCAAAGGAAATAAAATATAAAAAGTTTAATGTTAAGCCTTCACTTTCTATTGTTTTTAAAAGACTAATTTCTTCTTGCACACTTGGTATGCTTAAAAAAATATTTCTTACTTTAGTGTTACTATTTAAGTTGATTTCTTCGCCAGCAAAAATATTAAAAGAAACCACTAAACTTAAAAAAAATAAAAATAATCTACACATAATTTAAACTCCATAAAAAGGTATCTTTAGCTATACTATACTCAATCCATTAAATAATTTCCAGAATTCAAAGTCTGCTTAAATCATAATGTCTTCATACAAATCCCTCTGGGAATTATTTAATGAAATTGGTATTACAAAGCCATTTAATATATAAAAAAACTCTTTTTATTTTTAAATATCAAATTACAGTTTACAAAACGCAGCACGTAAATTTTGAAATTAAACCTGGCTAAACTTTAGTCTTGTTTACTGACCTTTAAGCCATCGACTTTTGTAGGCTTCTTTTATTATAAATAGCGGAAACTGCTTAGTAATATTAAAATATTGTCTGCGATTAAACTTATCATCTAGAGGTATGCATGAAAATCTGCTTTATTGTTGGAACACGTCCTGAAGTTATCAAAGTAGCGCCAATTATTCTTGAGGCAAAAAAACAGAAGATCCCATTTTTTATAATTCATTCTAACCAACATTACAGTCCTAATATGGATGCTATTTTTTTTGAAGAGCTAAAACTTCCAAAACCAGATTATAACCTAGAAGTAGGCTCCGGAAAGCATGGCAATCAAACAGGTAACATCATGATTAAAATGGAGCCCATTTTAGAAAAAGAAAACCCTGATTGGGTTATTGTACAAGGAGATACAAATACTGTTTTAGCTGGCGGCTTAGCAGCCAGCAAACTAAATGTAAATGTGGCCCATGTGGAAGCTGGTTTGCGATCCTATGATCGCATGATGCCTGAGGAAACAAACAGGATTGTCACTGACCATTTATCAGAGCGCTGTTTTGCTGTTACCAAAAAACAAGAGGCCATTTTAAAGTCTGAAGGTATCGATGAAAGTAAAATTATTGTGGTTGGCAATACCATTGTTGATTCTGTTTTACATATTTGTGAAAAAGGAGACAGCCAAATACTGGACAGGCTGTCCATCAAGAAAAAAGAATTTTTTCTTACAACCTTGCATAGAACAAAAAATGTGGACGACAAAGATAAGTTAAAAAAATTAATCGGTCAAATCGACAATATTGCCAGCACCTACTCGGTTAAAATTGTTTGGCCAATTCACCCAAGAACGAATAAACAAATTAAAAATTTTTCTATTAAAGTGCCTGAAAGTATTTTACTCATTGAGCCAACAAACTACTCTGATTTTGTCACACTCGAAAAAAATGCCAAGCTCATTTTAACTGATTCCGGTGGTGTGCAAGAAGAGGCCTGTATTTTAAAAACTCCTTGCATTACCTTGCGTGAAAACACTGAACGTCCAGAAACCGTAGATGTAGGTGCTAACTTAATTGTGGGTTTTGATAGTGAAAAAATACACAATGGTATTCAACATTTTTTAAATATGAAGTCATATGATTGGAGTAACCCTTTCGGTGACGGAACAACCTCTCAAAAAATTATAAATGAAGTGCTTAACTATGGTTCCAGCACTAATAAAAAAACTAATAGCTATAATATTAATGTGATTGGCTTAGGCTATATGGGCTTGCCACTTGCTGGTCTTCTAGTCGAAGCCGGACACAAAGTTCATGGTGTTGATATTAATTCTGATAAAGTAAATACGATTTTAAAAGGAGAATGTCCTTTTGAAGAGCCTGGGTTACCAGAGCTACTCACTCGATCACTAAGTAATGGCCTAAGTGCTTCTACCACAGTACAACCGGCTAAAATTCATATTATTTCAGTACCAACACCACACCAAGATAAGACTTGTGATTTAAGCTATGTCATCAAAGCCTGTGAGTCTTTGTTACCAGTGATTCAAGATGGCGACTTAGTTATCGTAGAGTCGACGATCAAACCCACAACATGTAGCCACTATGTAAAACCAGTTTTTGCTGACTGTGGCAAAAAAGTACTTATTGCTCACTGCCCAGAGCGAGCTATACCTGGTCAAACACTTAAAGAGCTAAAAACTAATGACCGAATTGTTGGTGGCTTATGTGAAGACTCAACAGAACTTGCCAGTGATGTGTATGAAAGTTTTGTGACCGGGCAAGTTTTTAAAACCACAGCCACAACAGCTGAAACTTGCAAACTTCTAGAGAATACATTTCGAGATATAAATATTGCTTTGGCCAATGAGTTTGACCAAGTTTTAAGTGAGATTGGAGTGAATAGCCGTGAAGCTATCCGCTTAGCTAACCGTCACCCGCGAGTTAATATTTTAACCCCAGGCATTGGAGTTGGCGGCCATTGTATTGCCATTGACCCTTGGTTTTTAATTGAAAATGTTAAAAATGCCCCTTTGATACGCACAGCCAGAAAAATTAATGACGAAAGGCCTCACGTAATTGTTAAAAAAATGCTAAAACATTTAAGTGACAAAAAAAATATTGGAATTTTAGGAGTTTCCTACAAAAAAAATATTGGTGATATGCGAGAGACACCTGTAACTGCTATCGTTAACGACTTAACTCAGCAAGGCTATAAAGTAAAATACTTTGACCCTTTGGTAGAAGGTGAGTTTCATGTCCCCGCTTGCAAATCTTTAGACGAAATTGAACAATGGTCAGATATTATTTTTGAACTCGTTGACCATGATGTTTTTAAAAATTATAAAAACAAAATTACATACAAGGAGCTGTAAATCATAATTTTACCGACACCACTATGACTTATATTCTTAAACAAATTTTTCAGTTTATCCATTTACTTAATTCAGATAAAGGCCATAAATCAATCGCACTTGGAATCTCCTGTGGTTTTATACTTGGCATGACCCCTAGCTTGTCGCTGCAAAGTATTTTAATTTTTATATGCCTATTTTTATTTAGAATACAAATTGGCGCAGCACTTTTGGCTTCATTTTTTTTTACGTTTATTGCCTGGGCCCTCGACCCTCTATTTCATTATGTGGGCACTCAAATTTTAGAAATGGAAGCGCTTAAACCATTTTTTACCTACCTTTACAACAAGCCCATTTTACCTCTGACTCGCTTTTACAACAGTATTGTAATGGGCTCGGGGGTAGTTTCATTTTTACTCTCACCAATTGTTTATTTTGTCTCTGTCGGTTTAGTTAAGAAGTACCGCAAAACTATTGTTCAGCGCTTTCAAGGAACTAAATTTTGGAAAGCAGTTAAATTATCTGCCGTTTACAAATGGTATACAAAGTACGAGAGTATCTATGGGTAAAACTAAAAAGAAAAAAGGCATATTTCGTTTAGAAGCCATTATACCGACAATAATTGTAATAATTATACTCAGCCTATACTTAGTATTCTTTTTCGATAGCAATATGAAAACGGCTTTACAGTGGACACTAACAAGGGCTCATGGGGCTGAAGTTAATATTGGTCAATTTAAAACTTCATTAAAAGATTTAAAAATTGAAATTAATGATGTTCAATTTACTTACGATCAAAACCCAAAACTAAATGTGGTGGCCTTTAAACACCTAGATTTAAAATTTTTGTGGGAAGCTATTTTACAAGCCAAATACATTATACCAACGGCAAATTTAAATAATATCCAAACCATGGTTCCACGTAAGTCCCCAGGCTACGTACTTCCGCAAGCCGAAAGAACCGGATACCGAGGTATGAGCAATAACATTAAAAATCAAATTAAAGAACAAGTGAATGGTAATATACTTAATGACCTTCATGAAATATCTAAAGGTACTGATGTTGAGGATCAACTTAAAAAAATTCAATACGATTTAAAAACAGATCAGAAAGTTAAAGCATTAGAAAAGGAACTTAAAACTAAAGAGGCAGAGTGGAAGGCTAGACTTAAAGCCCTCCCTAAAAAAGAAGACCTCAAAGATTATGAAACTCGCTTAAAAGCCATTAAGTTTAAATCTAAGGGCATAAAAGAAGTCGCCAAACAAATTAAAGAGGCCTCCTCTTTAGTTAAAGAAGTAAAAGGTACCATTAAAACTTTTAAAACCACATCTAAGGATTTAAAAACTGATTTATCACATTATAAATCAGAACTGGGTGGCATTGATAATTTAATTAAAGATGACCTCGCCGGAATTAAGAAAAAACTAAAGCTCCCCTCGTTTGACAGCGAAAGTATTTCCAAAGGAATTTTCTTTCCAATTATTGAGGCTAAGCTCCTTGAGTTTAAACGCTACATTGCCATGGCTCAAAGTTACTTTCCAAAATCTAAAGAAAAAGACGCCGTGGACCCAGATGCCATTGCACCGCCAGAAAGAGGAAAAGGAAAAAATCATTACTTTCCGAGAAAAAACTCGTACCCAAAGTTTTGGCTAAAACTTGCCAATATTTCTTCGGTGACAGGTCAGTCTGAATACAGTGGTAATTTTGAAGGCCAAGTCACAAACGTAACTAATAATCCAAAGCACTTAGGCCTGCCTATAAAAGCTGTGATCAAAGGAGATATTCCTAAACAAAAAATAAGTGGTATAGATGCTCTCATTACAGTAGATCATACCAGTGATAAGCCTGTGGAAAAAATGGAATTTACTGTAGCTAGTTTTCCTACTAAAAATTATATTTTATCTAAGTCTAATGATCTTTCTATTGAGTTATTAAAATCATTGCTAAGTAGTAAAGTCACCGCCTTTCATAGTAACAATAACATTAAGTTAAAATTAAATAATCAATTTAACCAGGCTGACTATCAAGTAGATGCTAAGTCGAGTACCACTAAAAAACTAGTTATGAGTACCTTACAACGAATGGCCGCCTTAACTCTTAACGGCTCCATAGAAGGCACTTGGAAGAAGTTTAAGCTTAACCTTAACTCAAACTTAGGTAAAGAGTTGGAGAGCGCCATTAAAGGAAAAATAAAAGACAAACTTAAAGAAGCAGAAAATAAAATTAAAGACAAATTATTTTCTGGCGTACAAAAAAGTAAAGATAAACTGCAAGCTCAGTTTAGTCAGTTTTCAAAAGGCTCACTGGGTGAACTAAGCAGCAAAGAAAATTATTTAGAAAAAATTAAAGAAGAAGCAGCAAATATAAAAAACATAAAGCCTGACTTAAAAAACTTAAACAAAAAAGACTTAAAAGAAAAAGGAAAGAAATTATTAAAGGACTTATTTAATTAATTTTTAATACACTTTATTAAGTTTTCGATTATTTTTTATTTACGGATGAATCAATTAGGATATTATTTCAAACAAAAAAATTATACCTTATTTAAAGTAATCCATTAAAACCACATAAGAATCAATTTCTACCTGATCAAACTCATCACCAGAGTTCATGATTGAGTTATATGATGATCTAAAAACTTTTTGCATACTAGGTTTGCCACCTTGAAATAAGCCAATCTCGCCATCGCCATCAAACATGCGACTTGGTATAGATATAAAGTGCTGGCTTGCTTTGGCACGTCCAATTAATTTATCTTCAATTGTATCATTAAACTCTAGGTCAATAGATACTGTCAGCTCATCATCTTTGCTGAAGTCAGTATCTAAGGTTTTAATAAATTTTATTTTTTTAGTTTCAATAATTTTAAACTTTACATCCTGCTCATTAATACTAATTTTTTTGACTGCATTTGTAATTTTATTTATGTTTTGTTTAGTGCCGAACAACAACAATAAGTCTGTTAAATTATTTTGAATTTTGTAATTAGAAGTTAAAATTATTTTATTTTCACTGATTTGCTCAACAGCATTAAAACCCGTTGAGTAATCAAAAAATACAACTGGCGAATCAGTATTTAAATAATTTGTCCACTTGGCATGTATACGATCATTACTCAAAGTTAAATTCGGAGCTAAGTAATTGTCCTGCTCAGCTAAGCGGTTTCGCCCCCATGTTTTATGTTTATGTATAGCATACTGCTCCATCTGAGTGTCTTCACAATTTTTTCTATTTTCTTTATCACTAAAAAAACTGTATTGATCTGCTAGTAAACCTATAGAGTGACCAAGCTCGTGGCGAATTAAATAAGTGGCACGCTCATGTAAGCTAAAAGTGGAAATATCTGACCCCTGACCTCCGTATATATCACTATTAACCATT
>CALJPJ010000217.1 GCA_937980625.1 uncultured Bdellovibrionales bacterium | reverse complement strand
ACAAACCTATCTATACTAGTTTCAACTCGTCTTTTTACACCATGCACAAACCGCGGAGATGTTTCACTAATTCCATAACCTGCAACCATTAAAGATTCAGCCTCAACTAATTTATTAGGATTGGTATAAATAGGGATTTTTCCATATCTACTTTTTCCGTTTTCATCACGAATCTGTGGGATTGACTTTTCTAACTTTAAAATACCAAAGTCAAATGAAGGAAAGCTTACTTCTATATCAATTTTATTATACGAAACTCTTTCTTTAACATTACGTAAAAGCTCTTTATTAATATTATTTGTATCACTCCCAAAGTAAACAAAAATCTCATCTTCAAGAGAGAACTCAATACAATGTTTGGCAGTAAAAATTGTGTGTTCACCGGCTATGCTCCCTGAACAAAATACTTTAAACCCTGTTGCAGTCTTTTTTACTAAGGCCACAGTATTATAATAAACTGGGCTATCAGAATTTATTTTTGATGAATCATAACCAACAACGGCATAAGTTGGCCTTGAAATTGAAAACAAAAGCAATAGTAAAAAGTACATATATGGTTTCGTCATAACACTCCTCTTTCTTAATAATATGGTTATGGTTATAGTTATGACATTTTTTTTCAACTGACGTCTTAAATCTTGTCCTCAGAAATCTTTTCTTCTGCCTATTAGAATAATTAATTTTACCTATAATTTTAAAATCAGTTATATAGCAGGATATATAAGCTATGAAAAAAAACATATAAAATATTCATGTTTAGCTTATAATTTTTATAAAATATAAATAAAAGTCATTTTTTAATTTAAATTAAACCCTGTAATAATATTCTAAATACTTGTTTTTTTTATCTCTATTTAGCTATAATTGAGTTTAACTAGCTCACTAAATTTATAGGACAATTATGCCATTAGTTGATATTACCGACGATAGTTTTAGAGAAATATACAAAGCCAATGATATTGTAGTTTTAGACTTTTGGGCCGTCTGGTGTGGTCCCTGTCGCCAGTTCGCCCCCACTTTTGAGGCTGTAGCTGAGCAGTTTCAAGATATTGTTTTTGGCAAAGTTGAGACTGAAACTGAGCAAAAACTATCCTCTTATTTCGGCATAAGAAGTATACCAACTATTTTAATAATCCGTGAACAGCTTGAGGTCTTTCGCCATTCAGGAGTTCTAGGAAAAGACGAGCTAATAAAGTTAATAGCACAGGTACAAGAAGCAGATATGGACTTAGTTAGATCTGAACTTGAAAGTGAAGATACTTAACTCTAAAATGTAAAGCGACCCAACTTATAAATCTTTATATTAATTACCTAATATCATTTAAAAATAAATTTGCCACGCAGCATTATATCTAGTATAACCTGTTTTTAAAGCTTTTCACAAATTAGCCGCCTAAGCAATCTTCTTAATAAAAGCTAACATTTTAAATAGTATTTATTCCATGAGGCAATGTAATGTCATTTGAAAGTATAGAACTTAGGCCGGAAATCAAACAGGCTCTAGCAGAAATGAATTTTCGTGAACCAACAGAAACACAATCTAAAACTCTCTCTCTGAGCTTAAACAAAACAGACCTTTTAGTTTGTGCCCCAACAGGATCTGGTAAAACTGCTGCCTTTGCCATTCCAATGATTGAATCTATTTTAAATAGCCCAAATTCACAAGGCTTAGTACTCGCACCGACCAGAGAACTTGCAACACAAATCAAACAAGTCATTACGCAGTTAACTCAATTTTGTCCTGATTTTAAAATTGCTAATATTGTTGGTGGTGCAGATATTAGACGTCAGATGAACGCCTTGGCCAAAAACCCGCAAATCATTGTAGCCACTCCTGGACGACTCATTGATCATATTAAACGTAAAACCGTTCAGCTTGCAAAAGTTAAAAACCTTATTTTAGATGAAGGTGACAGAATGCTCGATATGGGTTTTCTACCACAGCTTGAGCAAATAGCTAAACAACTTCCCAAGAAAAAACAAACTTCATTATATACAGCAACCCTACCTATGAAGGTTGTTCACCTTGCTAATAATTTTTTAGTTAAACCAGAACAAGTTACAGTTGGCCAACGATCGATGCCAGTATCTTCAGTAAAACAATCTATCTTAGAAATTGAAAGCAAAAAGAAATATGATGCAATTATTGATGAATTAAATGCTCGCTCTGGCTCTGTAATAATTTTTGTAAAAACAAAAAAACGTACTGATTTTTTATTTAAGTCCTTAAAGTCATATGGTTTTAAAGTCAGCGCCGTTCATGGGGATAAAACTCAAGGGCAAAGAAATAAAGCTATTAAACAATTTCGAGAAGGAGATATAAGAATTCTTTGCGCCACGGATGTGGCTGCTCGAGGCTTAGATGTTCCAACAGTGGAGCATGTGATAAACTTTGATCTTCCAATGCAAACCGAAGACTATGTTCATAGAATTGGCCGCACAGCACGAAATGGATCAAAAGGAGAGGCCATTAGTTTTGTCAGCCAAGAAGACCAAAGAATCTGGGTCGCTATTGCAAAAAAATATCAAATCCCTGGTGTTCAACTAAAAAACGTCAACATCAAAGCTCCTGGCTTTAAAAAGAAAAATGCTTTTAAGAAAAAAAATTCTAAGAAAAAATTTAGAGTCAGCAACAGTAAGACTGAGCATCAAATGAAAAAGAAAAAACGTAACTCCATAAAAAATGCGCCAAAAAACAAAAAACGCAAATCTTCTTTTAAGCGACGGTAATCAATGTTAAAACTTGGCCAAACAAATGTATTAGATGTTGTAAAAAAAGAATCTCATGGTTACTACCTGGATGGTGGTGAGAATTGGGGGACAATACTATTGCCCAACAAAGTCTGTCCAGAAAATATACAAGTTGGTTCACAAATTTCAGCCTTTATATATTTTGACTCAGAAGATACCATTATTGCGACAACAAAAAAACCATTTGCTCAAGTCGGTGACTTTTGCTCTTTAAAAGTAATTGATAAAAATGATATTGGTGTATTTTTAGACTGGGGCCTGGATAAAGACTTATTTGTTCCTCACCGAGAGCAGATTTTTGACATGGAGGTTGGCAAAAAATATGTTGTTTATACTTATATTGATAGCAGTCAACGTATTGCAGCCACAACTCGTATAAATAAACACACTCACACTGTTCAAAACAATCTTGACAATGGACAAGCTGTTAAGCTACTCACTTACCAAAAAACTCCCCTTGGTTTTAATGCAATTATTAACAATAAGTATTCAGGGCTCCTATTTAATGATGATATAGTTAATCATGTTCATATTGGGCAAAACCTTGATGGTTATATTAAAAATATAAGACCAGATGGAAAAATTGATTTAAGTCTAAGCTCATTAAATAATGAAAGCTTAAGTGAGCTCTCTAATAGAATTGTCGAACAACTGAAGCAGTCTAATGGTGTTTTAAATTTTTCAGCTAAATCGTCTGCTGAAATTATAAATAAAGAATTTGGGGTCAGTCGCAAGAAGTTTAAAATAGCAATTGGCCATCTTTATAAAAAAAGAATTATTGACACTGACAACAACTCTATTAGTTTATTAAAGTAAATTTAAAGTCTAATATTACTTGAATTTACTAGCCCTATTACTTTTGTTCTCATCCCCCAGCTTATACCAATTCCATTAAATAATTTCCATAATTCAAAGTCTGTTTCAATCATAATGCGCGCAGTTCTCCCAAAGGGAGCTGTTTGAGCACATTATGATT
>CALJPJ010000216.1 GCA_937980625.1 uncultured Bdellovibrionales bacterium | reverse complement strand
AAAGAGCCATTTGTCACAGCGACCCTGACACTAAGCTCACATCAACCCTTTGTGTTTCCCAAAGAGTTTGAAAACCAAATTGAAAAAATTGACCCACCAATTTTAAGAACTATTTTATACACCGATTTAATGATTAAAGAGTTTTTCGAATTAGCTAAAACTAAAAGCTGGTATAAAAATACTTTATTTGTAATAACCGGTGATCATACGAGCCAAACAAAAGAGTTTGAAAAAAGCACCTCAGGGCTTGGCTTTTACCGCGTTCCAATGATGTTTTTTTCAGAAAATGAAAACTTAAAATTAGCAGCCGGTGCCATTAGCAACAAAGTCACACAACACCTTGATTTTTCACCTACTATTTTTGACTTATTAAATCATACGCCAAAGAAAAGACATTTATTTGGTCAGTCTATGTTTTCTGACGAGCAAAATGGGCGTGTACTTACTCGCATATCCCATATCTTTCAATACGCTAATAAAGATTATATTGTCCGACACCTCACCCAGGAAACTGGGACTGAAGGCTTTTATGTTTTTAAGGCTGAACATAAATTTAAAGAAGGAGAAGAGATAACTCATTCACTTCCTCCGCCAGCAAAAGTCATCGTCGATGAGCTTAAAGCTTATATCCAGTATTATAATGACAGTATGATTGATAATAGTCTCTATAAGTGGCAATAAAAAGTAATACTACTCATTTCATTAAATAATTATGCCAACGAAGAAATGATGAAACACGTGATGAGTTTTTTGAACTTATTGGCAAACAGGTCTGTGAGCAAATAGATGATGCCTGTACAGATCAACATGAAGCTTACTCAGCAAGTGTTCGTGAGTACTGCTCAAAAGCAAAAATAGTTTTTGATCGCTTTCACATAGTTCAAAATTTTAATAACGCACTCAATGAAGAGAGAAAAAATGAACTTGAGGCTATGGACCCAGAGGGCTCAGTAGCAAGACAAATGGGGGATTTAATGAATGGAAAATATAGGTATGTATTTTTAAGAAAGAATATAAATCGAAGCCGTAGAGATAAAAGTCATTTAGAGCAAGTGTTTAGATTAAATAACAGAATGGCTAAGCTAGAACTTTTAAAAGAAAAATTCCACTCCATGTTTGATTGCAAAACAAAAGAAGAAGCACAGGAGATTTTAAACACCTGTTATGAATGGGCCTATGAATTGAAAGCTGTGTTACTGGTAAAATTTATTTGGCGACTGCTGGAGGAAAAAAGGTTGTGGAATTATTTTAAATATAAAGTAACAACAAGTGTGTCTGAGGGAATAAATCGAGTGATTAAAGGGCTAAAATGGCAGGCTTATGGCTATCGAGATATGGAGTATTTTAAGCTCAAGATCATGCAAAAATGTGGGTATTTAAACTCAAAATACCATAATAATGATAGTAGCTTAATTTGGAGCTCCCACTAAAAAAGGAAAGGGACCTATTGCTGTCTATTTTTTTTACATTGATAACATTATTTCATAGAACATGAACAAACTCAATTTTATAGCTATGACTATGATATATTTATATTTGACCAAACTACTAATTAAGGAATACCCCAAATGAAATTCACTTCCATCATATTACTTATATTTTGTATCTCAATAGTCAGTCAGGCAAACTCCAACAATAAAAGTGACAATTCTTTTGTTAATTCTGCCCTAATGAACACTCAAAATTTATTAAATAAATCGATACAAACCTTATCAAGACAAGTGATAAATTTTGATCTGTTTATTCTTGATCAAGAAAATAAATTTAATTTAAATAAAAGTAACCGATTACAAATAATAGAAAAGGCCTACCAAAACTCGTTAACTATTGATATTCAAATCATTGATGATAGTCCAATTTTTTCTAATGAAATGCTTGAGTGCCAATTTAATGGGACTGACGCCATGGTAAATAAAAGTAAATTACAAACAATATTTTTATGCCCAAAATCACTTAATTACAGTTTACAAGCTATAAGCCAAATTTTAGTTCATGAATTAATTCATACCGCTGAGAGCCGCCATTTACATAACGAGTGCGAAACGTCATTTACTGAGTCTCTTGTTATGATGTCTTCTGGCGCTGGTAACCCTTATCAACAAAGCTATTACTACACTTGTGGTTTTTTAAAAAAATCTTCTACAAAGAAAAAAAAATTTAGTATTTAATTATTTTTGTAAAGGTAGAATTTTTTTTGCTTTATCTAAGATGGAATCTCTCTTTACGTGTGGTGGTTTGTTCTTAAAATTAGCAGCTTTAGAATATACACTTTTTAGATAGCCTGGCTTATAATTAACTTTAGTTCCATCCATATAGCTTTTAGATAAAGATAAATGATAATCTTTTGGTGAGCCACTCCAAGACCAAGAAATTTCTTTTTTGGGCATAAAAAAATCAAGCTGACTATATAGTTTAATTTTATTTAATGTACCAAAATTAGTAAAAACTAAGGGTAAATTTTTTGCTCGGCTCTGAACATTAGAAAACTTCCAAATTAAACTTTCTGAATCTAATGAAAAATCCAAGTTAGCATCAATCAAACTTACCCTTAATAGATCTGGCTCCGAGATAATAGAATTCAACTTAACCTGAGATAAGTCAAAAATATCTTCTTTAAAATTTAACTTTGAAAAAACAATATTACCCGATAATGAGTTATTTTTTGCTTTGATATTAACTTCATAAGGGCCGCTTTTATAATAAGGACTATCTATTTTCTTTGATTTTAACTTTCCAGATAGGTTTATTTTTTTAAAGTCAGCAATTCCCTTTAATTGGGCAAAATGAAATTCAGTTTCACCAGCTAAAATTATTTTTTCAAGACCATCACTAAATTTAACTTTATCAAATATAGCTTCTAATTTTCCAAACTTATCAATTTTATCATAATTATAATTAACTTTTCCAGCTAGTAAACCATTTTTTAATTCAAACTCTTGTGCAGTGGCCCTAACTTGGGTTCTCTCGCCATTAATGCTAAATTTAACTTTTTTAATAAGTTGTTTTATCAGCCTATTTTTCAAATTGTACTCGACCTCAATATTTTTAATTACTCCATTAGCACGCCATATATGTGGCATGGGCGACCAACTAATATCGCCAGTAAATAGGCCCATTTTTTTTATTTCATTTACTTTACTTTCGATTGATAAAAATTTAACTACTTTATTAAGACGAGCTTTTTTAACCGACAAGAGGATTGGCTCTGATTGCATATTTAATGGCGCTAAGCTAAAGCGGTATGGAGAAAGATTCCATTCTCCTAATTCTCCTACAATTTGGCACTGCTTAATGGTCTGTTTTTTATTAAAAATTTCTTTGGCAATACCAGTAATTCTTAAATGACAATTTAACCAACTCAAAGACGACTGGTAATCCACCTTGGCATTAAGTACATTTCTTAAAAAATTTACCGCCTCGCCTATAGGGACCTGTCTAACCCGAGTATCAATTGATACTTTTTCTTTACCACTCTCTGCTCTTGCATCTACAGACAGATGACCTTCTTTAACCTTGCCTAATAACTTGAGCTTAACCTGATCTTCTTTTACCGAAAATCTAAATATTGGTATAGGTAGATTCTCCCCTAGCACTTTATGGTACGGCCAATTAGCTGACGCAGTTATGTTCATTTCTCCAGACCTAAAATACAACTTCAAATTAGTAAAATTCATATTCAATTTTGACACTTCTTGCGAACTGATACGATCAGAATACTCCAGATGATCAATTGAAACATCCTGTAAACGCTTAGCCAGTTTATGAGTTAAAATTTTTAATTTAGGTAAATTTTTAACTCCCTTAAGTATGTACTGTTTCATGTCAACTGGCGAACTAGAGCCAAGATCATCGTTATCATTACTGCTGATTGTTACTTCATTTTCGCAAGTGTACAATTTTCTTTCTACGTATACATTTTCTAGTAACAAATTTAACTTAATATTTTTACGATACCAAAGAGCAGAAATAATATTTACTGGCGAAATAATTTTTTTAGCTAAAATATTAATTTGAGTTCTACATTTATCAGGTATAAAGAAACTAACTTCATTAACTTGTAATATTAAGGTTGGCAAAAAATGTTTTTTTGATACAAAAATATTAAAATTATTATATTTAAATTTAGTATGCTTACTTGAAATAACTAAAAGTTTTTTAGAAATATAATTATTTAAATAATTACTTTTTAAAAACTTTTTTACAGAAAAGCCTAAGCTAAAGGAGCAAATAATTAAAATTAAAAATAGTTTTATTGGGTTTGTTTTAGGCATTCATCATTATAAAAACTCAAACGATAGTATTTCAAACTCTTTTTCACCATTTGGACTATTAAATTCAACAACATCCGAGACTCTTTTACCAATTAAAGACCTAGATAATGGAGAAAATATAGAAATTTTGCCTTTTTTTACATCAGCTTCATCTTCACCAACAATCTGATAAGTAACTTCTTCATCATTAATGCAATCTAGCAATTGAACTTTAGCGCCAAAAACAATACGGTCGCTCTTAATAGCTGCTGTATCAATTACTTCTGAATTAGCAATTTTACTTTGAATTTCAGAAATACGAGCCTCAATAAAGCCCTGTCTTTCCTTGGCAGCATCATAGTCGGCATTTTCACTTAAATCACCATGGCTTCTTGCTACTTCAATAGCTTTAATAATTTTTGGACGCTCTACTTTGATTAACTCACTAAGCTCCTCTTCAAGCTGAGCTTTACCATTTAAAGTCATAGGCTGTTTATCTGCGTTCATCATAATGATACTCCAGTATTAAATATTTAAGTAAAGACTTTGACTCAAAACATCATCAAAGGCAATAATATAAGCGATAGACACCAGGCACCCAATAGGCCCCCAATGAAGCTTACACCATCTAACACATCTATTATTAAAAGGCTACTTGTTGGGCGAAATAATCGTCCCCTAAGATCTATTTTAATGAAGTTGGAAATAGCTGATATTGCTTCTCTTTTTGGTCATTTTAACCTACGCGAGTGCTCAAAGCTTCTTGAAGCCCTTTTTTCAATTAATAAAGCTTCACAAGCCCTTCAGGAGGTCCCTGAGCAAAGGTTAGAAATTTTACTTAAATCTTTTGATTACGCTTTGCTTCAAAAACTTATTATATATAGCAATGAAGAAGATGGAGCACAGTACCTCAGCTTATTAAAATCAATTGGCAAAGCCGATAGCTGTGAAAAGCTTTTAGAACAACTCGACCCACCCAAAAAAAATAAAATTATTCAGTTTTTAAGCTATCCTGAGGATTCGGCTGGGCGCCTTATGAATTCATCTCAAGTCTTTTGCTTACCAACAAATATTACTGTGAAAGAAGGTTTAAATTCACTCCGCCAACGCGCTCAAAAAGAATCTATTTATTACATCTATACAGTTGACCCAATCAACCTTGATGAAAAAGATAAAAACAATGAGACAACAGCCCATAGTCTTGGTCGCTTAGCTGGAATTATATCTCTCAGACAACTAGCAATAGCACCACTGGATGAAGTCATTGATAATTTAATTAAAAGAGATATTGTTACAGTTTTTGCTGAGCAATCTTCTGAAGAGATTGCAAAAGTAGTTTCTCACTATGATTTTATTGCCATTCCTGTTGTTGACCAAAAAAGAAATTTACTTGGTATAATTACCATTGATGATGTTTTAGAAATTATACAAGAGCAAGCCACAGCAGATATTTATGCTCGTGCTGGTTTACAAGAAGATGATCGTGTTTATACATCTATTTTTTCTAAAATTAAAAATAGAATACCTTGGATGATTTTAAACTTATTTTTGGCTGCCACAGCTAGCTCAGTTGTTAGCCTCTTCGAAGAAACAATGAGCGAACTGATTATACTCGCCAGCTTAAAAAATATTGTTGCTGGCATGGGCGGAAATACAGCAATACAGTCTCTAACTGTAGTTACTCGTGGCCTTGCCACAGGAGACTATAAATTTACAACTTACTTGAAATCAATATTAAAAGAAACTACAGCTGGGCTAACCATTGGTATAATAACAGGAATAATGGCTGGCTTTCTCACTTACTTTTGGAAAGGAGACCAAATGGTTTCCCTAGTTATTTGTATATCAATGATTATTAACTCTCTATTTTCATCTTTTATGGGGGCTATCACCCCTATGCTTTTAACCAAGTTTGGCAAAGACCCAGCATTAGGTAGTGGTGTTATTGTCACTATGGCCACTGATATTTTTAGCTTCTTTTCTTTTTTAGGTATTGCTACTATTGGACTAAGGTACTTTGCATAAAACTAGTCCTTAAATCCTTAAATTAACAAGGAGTTATGCCGAAAAATAATTCATAACACCGCACAAGGATTTTACAGAAATATGAGTTTACCCGTGGCCCAAAATACCCATCTTGAAAATGGACTCAATCAACTCATTGAAAAAATTAAGTCTGCCAATAATATTTTACTGACGACTCATAAACAGTGTGACGGTGATGGCCTTGGAGCCCAAATTGCTTTGTATTTTGCTCTAAAAAAATTAAATAAAAATGTGCGTGTATTTTGTGTTGATGAAGTTCCGAGAAAGTATCATTTTTTAAACTTTGATAACTATTTAGAAATTTATTCAAAACCTCACCAACCATTAAATAACTTCGACTTAACTTTAATTTTTGACACAAATGACTCAAGGTTAGTCGACCCATTTTACTCAGAAATACAAAAATATTGTGATGATATTATATTTATTGATCACCATCCAATTTTAGAACATGGACCAAAACCCACCAAAGACTCTTATATTGATAATCTTGCAGCTTCTACTGGAGAAATCTCATATTATATTATAAAAGGCCTAGGTGTTTCCTTAGACTCTAATATTGCAAGGCCATTATATATGAGTATTGCCTTTGATACTCAAGTATTTCGATTTATTAGAAATTCTTCTCGTTCACACGTTGTTGCCGCTGATTTACTTAAATATGAAAATCAACCAGAAGAAATTCATCGACATCTTTTTGCCGCACAGACAAAAGGAAAAATAAAACTTTTAGCTCAAGCCTTTGCCACTACAGAATTTATTGGCGACAAAGAAGAAATTGCCCTTTTAAAAATAACAATGGATGACCTAAATAAAAATAATCTACAACCTGATGACTCTAGAGACATACTTGACATGATAATGAGTATACAAAGCATTCAAATAGGAGCTCTACTTTTACAAATTAACAAAAATGCTTATAAACTTAGCCTTCGTAGTCGAGGCCACCACATTATTTTACCAATTGCCGAAAGCTTTGGGGGAGGTGGTCACAATTTCGCTGCTGGAGCCTACATTGAAGGTAGCTACAGCACTATATACGATAAAGTTGTCGATTTAATTTCCAAAAAAATTAAATCATAATTTAATCTCAAAATGAGACGTATTATTATGAAGCTATTAATTGATTATCTTTTTAAAACAGTAGGACCTATATTAAAATAATACTAATATTAGGGGGATAGAGTTTTGAGGACAAAATTAAGTTTTTTTAAAATAATATCTATTATTACCTTATTACTTGCATATAATAACTGTGCTCCAAGCTTTAACGCCAATAATAATGTTGGGCTGAACTCTAAAAAATTAATTCCGGGAACTCCACCAGATAAGAAAAATATATTAACCGGCAAACTCACTTGTGCAAGAAGTATTAACACTGGTCAATTACTCAGTGGAAACATTAAATTATTAACTAAGCAGCAATATGAAAATTCAATTTATACTATTTTTAATTTCAAAATAAACACCACATTTAATAACGAACATGAAGAGAAAAAATTTCGAACTAGCTTTGATTATAAGAGCCTTGAAATCGATTTTATTGAAAAAATTTTTGATAATGCCAAACTCGTTATCGATGACATCAGTGATAATGACTCTATAAGAAATAAAGTTTTCTTTTGTGATTTTAATAACAATAATTGCTTCGATCAGTTTATCAATAAATGGGGGCGCCTAATTTACCGAAGATCATTAACCACAGATGAAGTTGGGCTAGTTAAACAACGTGCTACCGCTTTATCGCAAAAAACTCAAAATGCAACAACAAGCTGGGGAAAGTTTAAAGCGAGCTTATTTATTTTACTAACATCTCATCAATTTATTTATCAAAGTTACGGGCTTTATAATACAAACAATGCCATAACTAAAATGAATGATGTTGAACTAGCAACCAAGTTATCATTTTTTATATGGGGAAGCGGACCAGATGAAATTTTGATTAATTTAGCTGAAACTAACCAGTTGCGCCCAAAATTAAATGAACAAGTAAGTCGCCTATTAAATGACCCGCGCTCAATTTATGTTGCCAGAGAGTTATCTCAAAATTGGCTAAATTTAGGCTTGCTCAACTCTTCACCCAAAGATTATGATGAGATTAATAATTATAGTAATTATGAAATTAAAAACGCAGTAACAGAACAACTCGACTTATTTCTAATGTCATTAATTAAAAGTGACTCACCAGTTACTGACTTGATTAGCTCTAATAAAATGTTTCACAACAATATTACAAAAGAGTTGTATAAAATTGAAAACTTAAACAGCAATAGTAATGAGTTCACTGAAGTGGAAAATAGCTTAAACCAAGATAATGGCATTGGCATTTTTGGCCATATTGGTTTACTCAGTTCTGTCGCTTCAGCACTGGATTATAGTATATTCCACAGAGGTCCATGGGTGTTAAACAATATTCTTTGTCAAGAGGTCCCTCCCCCTCCTGAAGGCGTCTCACTTGATGGTAATAACGGAGAGTTTGAAAGCCTTACTGTAGCACTAAGTCAACATGGTAAGTCTGGTAGTGATTGCTATAGATGTCATAAAATCATGGACCCTTTAGGTGCAGCATTAGAAAGGTATGATTCCCTTGGGCAATACCGAGAAAATTACTCTATCGGTGATAGTCCTATTAACTATTCTTATGACACTACCGACGGCTACACAATTTCATCGGCAAGTGATTTGAGTGATTATATATTAACTAATAGAAAAAGCGATTTTGAGCAATGTTTCACGACGCAATTACTTACTTTAGCCTCAGCTAAAAATCACACTTCTCGTGCCGGGCAATGCTCCTCGCAAAATTTATATGCCAACATTCCGGGAAAAAATTTATCATTCTCACAGTTAATTTACGCTATCATTGAAAGTGATAATTTTCAAATGATCTCCAAAGGGGACAGTTTATGAGTCTTAAAAAGTATCTAAAACACCAAAAAGAATTTAACCGCAGATCATTTATTATTGGCTCGGGAGCTATCATAGGCCTTCCTTTTTTAGAGTCTTTATTTTTCTCTAGGCATGTAAAGGCTCAAAATACAAATGCACCATTAAGAGTGTTATTTGGCCTTATTGACAATGGTTTATTTAGGGATAACTCAACAAACAATTTTATTCATAAAGATGTTATGAGTCTTTTAGAGCAAGATGGTATTAAAGATAAATTAAATATTTTTTATAATTTAAAAAACAACTACAAGGTGGTTAATGGCCATCATCCCTCCTCTGGTACGTGCTATGCCACTGGCATTGAAAACCGTAATCAAATCCCAAATAGTGTCTATTCATTTGATCAACATGCTTTAGAGGTGACAGGGACAAGCTATGGGCCTTACAGCTATGAGTTCTTAACTGATTCAAAAGTTATTTCAGCCTTTAGAACCTCATACGCCAGAGGGCGACTTGTTGGAGCTCAATCTAACCCTATAACAGCCTATGAAAAAGTTTTACCAGCTAACTCTAATAATACAAATATAACGAATAAGTCTGATTTATTAAAAGAGTTAAAAAAAGGAACTCTTCACTATTTTAGTGATGACATAAAAAGAATACAAAGTAAATTATCGCCAAGTGACAAACATGTCTTGGATAGCCACTTAACTCGAATTAATAGCTTAGACAGGTCCTTGTCTGCAATTAATCAGGATGATATAAAAAACACATGTAAAAACTACGCTAAGCCAGCTAGTAAAAATATCAGTTACCAAAAGCGACGTGAGTATTTTTCTGAAATTATAATTGCGGCTTTTACCTGCGATTCAACAAGAAGTTTAAGTATCGCTTTGAATGACGGTCGAAACGATCCTCAATATTCTGTTATTTTACCTGAGTTTAATAAGCTTTTTGATTTAATTAAAGACAAAACTCACAGAAACCCAAAAACAGGAAAAGGTGATGGCTCATATGCCAAAGCTAGTCACCATAGTTTAACTCACTTTGGCAATGTAGCTAGTGTAGCAAAAATTCCTGAAAAAGACGTAATAGAAAGTACCCGACTTATTGATAATTATAATATTAAGTTTTTTACAGATATAGCAAAAGAGCTGGATAAAATTCAAGACTCAAATGGAAAAACCATTTTAGACAATAGCTTTATTTCTTTTGGTGGAGGGCTTGGTAGTGCTAAAAAACACGAAGGCGATAAGGTTCCAAATTTTTCTTTCGGAAGTGCAGGGGGCCGAATAAAAACAAAGCAAAGGCTAAATATGCGAGGTAAAAAGTTATCAAGCCTACAAAAGGCCTTGCTGCAAGCCATGGGTTGCAGCTTAACCGCCTACGGCAATAGTGAATCTAATGCAAACCTTCGCGTTAATAAAAGTGATGTTATGGCTTAATAGTATTTAAAAATTAGTTAGTAGCATTTTAAGACAGAGGTTGATCAAGGGTTACCATTTCTTTTTTTTAAATAATCCTTGGAATACATACAAGAGTCAATTTAATCAATTGTTATTAGAAAGACTTAAGAATGAAAAAGTCTACGAATCTCTAACTGAATAAATACATTTAATTTTATAATATGGCCTAAGCAAAATCTTTAAAAAGTAATTACTAATTAAGCTGTCAAAAATCCAGATTACTTTAAACACATAAAGCGAAAGCTAAAAAAATTTAACTCTTCTCCTAAAAATTGTTTTTTAGAAAAAGAGTTAAAATATGAGTAGTTTAAATTTACGTATAGTTTGAGGTTATTTAGTTAAGAAGCCTAGGGCCACCGTTATCAATAATTTCTTGTGTAAATGACTCTGAGTTTTCAATAGCATTTTTCTTAAACTTATCTGCTAAGTCGGTGACATGGTCACCAGATGGAATTTTAAGCCACTGACTATCAACTCCATCAATTTTTTCAGGCACTTGAAACCCAAAAAGAGGATGAGTTTTCATTGGAGCTTTATCCAACTGTCCACTTTGAATCATTTCTAATAATTGGCGACTTACTGGTATCGGAAATCTATCGCCATTTTTAAAGCCGTTCACCCAGCCAGTATTTAAAATCCAAACGGGAACATTATGCTCTTTTACAAACTTAGCTAATAACTTGGCATAAACAGAAGCTAACCTTGGCATAAATGGGGCTCCAAAGCAGGCACTGAAAGTGGCTTCAGGCTCAGTCACACCAATTTCTGTTCCAGCAACTTTCGCTGTATAACCAGAAATAAAATGATA
>CALJPJ010000215.1 GCA_937980625.1 uncultured Bdellovibrionales bacterium | reverse complement strand
CCAAGTTTTTTGTGATATCTTCATTTTCTCCTCCGCTTACAAACTCTTTAACTATTGGGTAGTTTTGATTTAGTGTAAGCCATTTCTCTTGCCAATAGTTTATAACCTCAGGTGCTTTACTTTTTAATGTGCTCATTTGTTCTACTGCAACTAAACTAATTGCGTAAAATAGTGATAAAAATATTAAGCCAACTATTGCTAGTAAAAAAATGGCACTTAAGTATTTTGGCACTTTAAATTTCTTATTAATTTTTTTTATTAGTGGTGTAATTAAGGATGCCATTCCGATACCTACAATAGCGGATAGAAATAAAAAGTAACTTTTGTAGGCTGCAAATAATAATGCTATCGTGACAATAGCAGTAGTAGTTTGTATAATAATTTTTTTAATAGGGTCACTCATTAATTTGACTCACTATAAGATAGAGGCATAGACTTTATTAATCTCTCAATCGCAATCATGTAACAGGTTTCCCTGTAAGTATTTTTTTTCTTTTTACTATTTACGACGTAAGACCATGTATCTGATAATTTTTTTTCTATTTTTTTATAGACCTCACTTTTTTCCCACTGTTCGTTCTGTGCATTTTGTGACCACTCAAAATAAGAGGCTATAACACCACCAGCACTGGCTAATATGTCAGGTACTAAAATTTTATTATTAGTTTGTAGCCATTTGTCTGCTAAGTGAGTAGTTGGCATATTAGCTGCTTCAATTATTATGTCAGCAGATAATAATTTCACAGTTTTATCAGTTATAGTATTTTCAGTGGCTGCAGGTATAAATATATTTGATGAAATTTCAAAAATTTTATCACTGCTTTCGTGCTCTCCATAGATGGACAAATCATCTATTTGACTGAGGCTATTTTTCTGTTCTTTTTCAAGATTTTCAAGAAGTTTGTCTATTTCTATTCCTTTTTCATTATATAAACACTTGCTGCTATTACTGACTGCAACAATTTTAGCGCCCATATCACTTAAAAATTTAGCTGTAAATTTTCCAACATTGCCGAACCCTTGTATGCTAACTTTTGATGTATCTATCTTGTCAAAGTGCTTTTCAAAGGTCCACTTTGCAATTAAGGCAGCACCTTTTCCTGTCGCCTCGTTCCGGCCTTTAAGGCCTGACATATGTATTGGCTTACCAGTAACGACACCTGGAGAGTAGCCACGTGTCTGAGAGTATGATTGAAAAATCATTTTCATTATTTCTGCATTAGTACCCATGTCTGGAGCGGGAATATCTATTTTACTACCAATTGAGGTGTGAATAGTGTTAACGAGCTTATCTACAACTTCAGAAAGTTCTTTATTTGATAATTTTTTTGGGTTACATGTAACACCTCCTTTTCCTCCGCCAAATGGCAATCCTGTAAGAGATGTTTTAAGTGTCATTAGTGATGCAAGAACCTCACAATGTTCCATTGTTACATTCGGAGAAAAGCGTAAACCGCCCTTAAACGGGCCGTTTAGGTTATTATGCTGCACTCGAAAGCCTTTGAAAACATCTAGCTGTCCATTACTTCTAACTAGTGGTATTTCAAAACTAATTTTTTTTTGTGGGTTTTCAATTAAAAATTTTTGTTGTTCTGTAAGATCTTTATCTATTTTTGCAAATGCATCTTTGTAGAAGCTTTGTAGTGTTTCTTTCATTAGATTTCCTTTTTATTGATTTTTTATTTTTGTTAGTATTTCTTTGATGTGTTCATTTGTTACGGTTTGAAGGTACAGTGCACCGACATGAGATTTTTCTGACTTAAATTCTCCTAACTTAATAAGCCGATTTTCCTCAATTAAATTAACAGCAGCGGTATCTGGAACTATTGAAAAACAATGATTCATTTCTGTGGCAGACAACATAATATTTAAATCATCTGATTCACCAACAACAGAAGGTAAAACGTCATTTGTATAAAAGTACGCATCAACCTCTTTTTGAAGTTCATTATTTATAGTGTACTTAAAGTAAGGTTTGCTATTTAAATCTATTGGTAAATTAAGTTTTTTTGTCGCAAAATTTTGGCCACAGACTACATAGTATTTTGGTTTTCTGATTGAGAATGCTTGTACACCTTTGGGCATCTGATTTTCGCTAGGTAATTCAGACAAAATAAAATCTATATCAAAAGATTGAAGCCGATCAACTAATAAATCTAACGGTCCTTCAATTGTCGAGATACCAATATTCTGGTCTACAAATATTGGTTTTAACAATTTAGTTGCAAAACCTTTTGATACGCTGGGAGTTATTCCGATATTAAAGTAAAATTTAGTTGTTGATTTTTGGTTATATGAAAAGCCAATGAGCATATTTTCAGCTTGTTTAAAAATCTGTGTTGCATAATCGTAGATATAATTTCCATTTTTATTCAACTCAAGTTTTCTTCCTCTGCGACTAAAAAGTTGATGACCTATTTGATCTTCAAAGCTTTTTAGTTGCTGGCTGAGTGTAGGTTGGCTAACGTTAAGTACTTGTGTAGCCTTAGCTAAAGAACCCTCTTTGCATATAATATAAAAGTAATACAAGTGGTTAAAATTTATTGAATTAAGCACCATTTGACCTC
>CALJPJ010000214.1 GCA_937980625.1 uncultured Bdellovibrionales bacterium | reverse complement strand
TTCTTCTAAAAACTCGTCTTTTCTTTGTTGCTGAGCAAGATCAGCTGCTTTCCTTGCTTTATCTCCCATTAAAGCTCTTTTAACTTTTTTTTCTAAAGTTGAATTTATGCTAGGTCTACCAAGATTTAATTTATCATTCATCCAAACATCACTAGAAGCGATTTCACGGTCTATATTAATATGAACATATGAATCACTCACCTGTTCATTTTTTAAAGTTTGATTAAAAGATATTAACACTGCTAAACCAAGCATAATATTTAGGGCGAATTTAATATTTCTCGTTTTGTTACACTCAATTATCATCTATCTGAATTAAAGCTATAGTCTGCTTTATATCAGAAAGCCTTTTGACCTTTTAACCCAGCTCATATGTTAAAGTTTTTCTACTAAAGTCTTATATTTAGACTAAAATTTGAATCTATTTTTATTTATTTGAGTCTTATTCTCTTTCTTATATAATTAGACTATGATGATTTTAAGACAATATAAGTATATAGCCGCTTCAATACTTACACTGACTTTCGCTCCAACCTCTGCTCAGTATATACCTATAGGTTTTTGGAATGTCCAATGTAGTAATTATGAAGAGGTTTCATTTATAGAAGCTCCCGATAAAGACAGTGGCGACTACTTTGGTAAAGGAGCCTCTTTTTCAAGTGATGGCTCAACTTTATTAGTTGGCGCCTGGTTGGCAGAATCCACTGATAATGGACGAGCCTATGTATTTACAAAGTCTGGCAGTAGTTGGGTTCATCAAGCCACTTTAAATCCTATTATAGATGGTACAGATACAGATACAAATGGCGATCACTTTGGTGAAGACCTCTCTTTGTCAGGAGATGGAAATATAGCTGTTGTTGGCTCTCCCTTACAAGAAAATGGTGGTGGAATAAGTGACCTTGGTGCAATTTATGTTTATACGCGCACTGGCTCAACCTGGGATGGAGGTGTTAGATTGTTGGCACTTGATAGACAGCATGATGATAGATTAGGAGAGTCTGTTGAAATTTCTGAAGATGGTAAAACTATCATTGCAGGCGCACATAATGAAGATACTGGAGCTTCAAATGCTGGCGCAGCTTATATATTTGTAGAGTCAAGTGGAACTTGGTCCCAACAAGCCAAGTTAACTGACAGTACCCCTGACAATAATGATATTTTTGGAAAAGATGTTTCTATTTCAAAAGATGGAAATACTGTACTTATTGGTACACCATTTGATGACACAAACGCTTCAAATGCGGGTGTTGCCCATATTTATACCCGTACAGGCACTACATGGAGTTTTCACTCTACTATTCAACACCCCAGCCCCAACGTAAATGATTATTTTGGTCATTCTGTTAGCTTATCTGAAGACGGCACTGTAGCTCTAGTATCTGCATACACAGCTGATCGCTCAGGAATTAGTAATGTTGGTGCTAGCTTTATATTTCGCTTATCTGGTGGAACTTATTCTTATGAAGCGGAACTGATTCATAGTAATTTAAATTTAAACGACAATGCCGGCAAAAGGTCTAAAATATCTGGCAACGGCAAGTACGCAATTATTGGAGCTGAAAATGAAGACACAAGTGTAAGTAACTCTGGTGCAGCTATTATTTTTAAACACAAAGGCGGAACTACCTGGGAGGAAGTTAAAATTTTAAAAATGGGGACACCATCTACTAATGACTCTTATGGAACTGATGTTGCCATTGATAAAACAGGAAAAAATATTGCAGTGGGTGCAGATAGAGATAACTCATCTACAGGTTCTGCCACAGTTTATAAGTGTAAATAGCTCTATGAACTTTTAGCTTTTATATACAATTCGCTCATTTAAAAAATTATAAACTCAAAGTTCAATTACCAAGGAAGCTGCTCGCCATTGGTGTGCCAAAAAGTACCAGTTTGGGACATATTTTTTTCAGTCATAATTTTAATTAACCCGCAAACAGACTCCTCTACATCTATTAGCCCCTTGCCACCAGTCATATCGGTGCGCACATAGCCTGGGTGTAAAATTAAAACTTGCACATCTTTGTCTTTTAAGTCATTCGCTAAACTAACAGCAGCCATATTTATAGCCGCTTTCGACATTCGGTAGCCATACATACCACCAGAAGAATTATCAGCCACAGAACCCATACGACTACTAAGTACAGCGTATTTACTTCCAGCACATAAGTGAGAAGAAAAAGCTTTGTAGCTTAATATTGGACCAATAGAATTAACTTCAAATTGTTTTTTTATAGTATCCACATTAAAGTTGTCTAAGCTTTCAGACTTTAAAACCCCAGACACATGAATTAGCCAGTCAATTTTATCTGCACTGAGCTTGGCCACAGCCCCGTGCAAAGAATTGGGGCAAGTGACCTCACAAGACTCTATCACTTGTTTGAGCTGTAAATTATTTAACTCATTGGTTGATTTTCTACAAAAAGCATAAACATTATTATTTGGGCTCAGCTGTTTACAAAACTCTAAACCTATACCACGATTGGCACCAACGACGGCAATATTCACAATCAACTCCTTAGTGATAAGTCTTTATCTGTTATACCCATTTCATAATGACCTGAATTTTAAGGTGGTTTAAATTAT
>CALJPJ010000213.1 GCA_937980625.1 uncultured Bdellovibrionales bacterium | reverse complement strand
GATAAATCATTATATTTTACAGGAAGAGCGGGAGCTGGTTCTGTTCACAATCTTTATCTAGTGACTAAGTCTTTTGACCTATCTCAAACAAATGGGATCGTTTACTTTTCATTCGATTATTTACCAATAGGGTTAGACAATGGTGAGTATTTGAAGTTAGAGGTTTGTAATCATAACGTAGATGCATGTGGCGTAGGAGCAAATATCAGTACAGCTGGCCTTAATAGTAATAACTGGAAAACAATTTTTAGCAGCAACGGAAGTGAAGCGCGAGGCGGACTTAATGGACTAAACCACGTGAGAGCCGATTGGATAAATAAGCAAATAGCCGTAAGGTTAGATGGTTTTCAAAGAGAAAACTTTGTATTTAGAATTAATGCTTATATGAATGAAGGTTTTTATGAGAATAACCCAGGAAAAGGAATAGATGATGCTGTTGGTATTGATAATTTTAAAGCTTTTTCGTTTATTAAAAAATAATTTTATAGGCGAACCTAGTTAGGGAAATTAAGCTCAACCGATAAGGTTGAGCTTTTTAGTTTACAGGTATGCTATGTGTGAATACAAAAATTATTTAGTGTTTGATAAAGTAATGAACTCAAAAAAAATATGTATGTTATTTTTATAAAGGAATTAAATGGCCAAAATATTTGTATAGATAAAAGCCTATGAATATAACAAGAATTAAGCGGATTATAATTATTAGTGGTGCAAAAACTCCTTCATTTATCTTTACAGACCATTCATGGTTGCAAGAGATACAAAGCCAAAGCTCTTTTGATGCTCTAGTCATCGGAATTAAAAAAAAGAAAGATGCCAAAAACCAAAAAATATCTTTACGATCAAGGTTTTTGATTTCAGTAGATTGGCTAGAACAGTTTGGACAGGTAATTCCTTGTACTGGTAAGCCCTCTTGTTTTAATTGTTCTTCCTGATCTCTTAATGCCTCATTAGCTTGGTTAACAAGGTCTTTATTTATCATCACACGAATACCAAAAAATGCGGCCGGAGTGGCGTAAAGGTTAGCAGTGTGCTCATCAAAAACAAAGGTCTCAATGCCACGAGAATCTAAAAAACTTTTTACAATATTAGCTTCATGTAAAGTATTAAACTTTTTTAATACAACGAGTTTTGGATCTGTAACTTTGCTCATGTGGTTTCTTTAATAAATTTATTTAGGTTTACATTTTCTACTTTAGCTAAATATAAGGCTCCAGCGGCATCACCAGTTACGTTAACAACTGTCCGCCCCATATCTAGTAAACGATCAACCCCTAGAATGAGCGCAATGCCCGCAGGGGGAATCCCTAGTGAGGCCATAGCTGAAATAAGTATAGGTATTGAGCCTCCAGGTACCCCGGCGACACCAATAGATGTTAGTAGTACTAGTGCAACTAAAGTAAATTGACCCATGAGGCTAATATCAACGCCAAAAATTTGGGCGATGAATAAGGCTGCAACCACCTCAAATAATGCGGTTCCATCCATATTTACTGTAGCTCCCAGTGGAACACTAAAAGATGATATTTTTTCTGGAACACCAAAGCTTTTCTCCAGAGTTCTAATTGTAGTTGGCATAGTTGCGCTGCTTGAGCTGGTACTAAAGGCTGTAGCCACTATAGGCAATATACGCTTGTAAAATTCTTTGATTGGGATTTTTACAAACAGCTTCATTATTAGTGAGTAAGAAATAAAGAAGTGCGTGAGATATCCGGCGATGACAACAAAAATATATAAAGCTACATTTTTCATAACTTCTAAGCCAAAATTAGCTACAGCTGTTATGATAAGTGCTGCCACACAAATTGGTGCAAGCTTCATAATCCAGCCAACAATAGTTATGCAACTATCAGATATGGCATCAAAAAATTGAATAGCAATTTCAGATTTTTTCTTTTCAATGGATAGTAATGCTATGCCAAACAATATTGATACAAAAATAATAGCTAACATATTTGTTTCAGCCATTTCACTGACAATGTTTTTAGGGATGACTTTTTCAACTAGGCCTGGCCATAAAGATTCATTTACGGCTGTACTTTTTGCTTGCAGGCTTGCCACTTGCTCTTGCATGGCAGCGACTGAACTGTCTCTGACTTCAGCAGAGACTCCATCTCCTGGTCGTATCGTTGATATGAAAAGCTGCCCAATAAGTACTGCCATTAAAGTAGTGATTAAATAAAAAGAAATTAAACGTCCACCAAGGCGGCCCACATTTTGTGCATTACCAAGTTTTGCCACCCCCACAACTAAAGAGGCAAACACTAGTGGTACAACAACCATAAATAAGGCTCTTAAAAATGCGATTCCTACAGGTGAGATAACATATTTTAAGAGTCCGTCTCTTATTGGGTTTGTTCCCCATATATTAAATAAGTAGCCAATAATGCCACCAATAATTAATCCAATGAATATTTTTGTGCTGTTGCTTTTTTCTGCTTTATTTTTTTTCATAGTTATAAATTACCTCATACCTTGTAGGGGAGTGCAAGGTTCATCAGTATATAGATTTTTAATGAAGTTAGTTTACTAATATTATTAAGTAACAAATAATATCTGTAGTTATTTTTTTAAGGAGACTTATGAAAGGCCTTCAGTTTTATATGATCGTTTTATTTGTTGCTTTATCAAGCTTTGGGGCCTTTGTGCGCTTAAAACTAACAGTGACACAGGTTGGTTTTCCTTGGATGACTCTTGCTGTCAATTTGTTGGGCTGCTTTTTGATTGGGGCGTTATATGCACTTAAGGAGTCCGGAGTTGTTAGTTATCAGCAGTGGATATTGTTAGGTGTGGCCATGCTAGGTGCTTTAACAACCTTTTCAAGTTTTTCACTAGACATACTGAAGTTAATTAATGAAAAAAGCTATTTAGAGAGTATTGGTTATGTATTTATGTCTAATGGTTTAGGTGTTGTGTTATGTTTTATTGGTTTTAGGGTGGCAGGAAAAATTGTTGTATAATTAACCTTTTTAACTAGCGAGTGAATCTAAATATTGCGTAGGTTCTTTACAAAGCTGTAACTCTTACAGTTTGTATGTTTGAAAAATATGCAACTTGTTGAAAAAAAACGGCTTTTGTAGTAATACTATGTTTTAGCGTTAGTATTAAAAAGGTTATGGTTTAACGGGTTCAGTGCTTACGCAATATCAAATTTACTGTGCGGAGGTCAATAGTGTCTACTACTACAAATACACCAGAATTAAATAATACCCAAAACCCAGCTCCTGTAGCTAATCCAGCCGTTGATGTTGTTAATGAAGACTATCCAGGTTTTGAATTAGACGCTATTCACGCAGATTTAAAAGTTATTGATGAAGTCGAAAATATTCTTGATCTAAAAGAAGAACAATACCCAAAGTTTACTTTAGCTAAAAACAAGGCTCGTTTTTTGAGAATGTTAACTTGGTATAAAAACAAAGAAACTTGGCTAGATGTAGCTCCTTTAAGTGGTGTTTCTAAAACATTTAAACAGCAATCAAAAGAGTTAGAAGGAATTAGAGCTAATAAGTTAGATTATGAAATGGAGCTAGAAACAGGAACATTAACTCCAAGTCAGCGTTCTTACCGTTGTGATGAGTTAAAAATGTGTAAAGTTCACGAAAAAATGGCCGTACACCTTATCTCAAAAATGCAATTAAAAATAAAATCTGGCCGCCGTTAGCCCGTAATAAGCTTTAGCTTATGTTAGGGCGATAGATAAAGGGCTCGTAGTGTAGCTGCTAAGCGGAACGAAGAGATCCTATTCCCGTAATAAGCTTTAGCTTATGTTAGGGCGATAGATAAAGGGCTCGTAGTGTAGCTGCTAAGCGGAACGAAGAGATCTATTTAATTATATTTATGATTTAT
>CALJPJ010000212.1 GCA_937980625.1 uncultured Bdellovibrionales bacterium | reverse complement strand
AATTAAAAATTTTGATATATTAGGTTTCGAATTATTTCCGTCAATAGATGAAATAAATATTTTTAAACTTTATAATAAATGTACTTATAAAGGAGAATATGATTTTGCTGACTTTTTTCTGGCTTATTGTGCACTAAAAGTAAAAAATAGTGTGATTCTAACCAGAGATAAAGATGATTTTCCCCTCGCTCTTTCAAGGGCAAGTAAATATATAGAAAATCCAAAATTTGATTTAAAACTGTTTTAATTTAAAGTAATAAACTTGTTAAGTTTTCTAAAAGTGACTTTAAACTTTTAGCCCAATTTTACATGTAAAGATCTATATTTAATCTGACGATTCTAAAAATAAATCATGACCCGATCTGAAATGAATTTTAAAGATCTAATTGAACAATTCGATAGGCTTGTTGATAAAAAAACCTTGAAGTTGAACTAAGATGCTATGGCGAAACCACGTTGTATGGCACAAAAACTAGTATACAGAGACTTGGAATTGAACTTTTAAAAGCCAATATCTCTGAACCTGATAAATGTTGCGATGAAATTATGAAACTACAAAATAAAAAATCAGAACTTGTAATTAATAATATTACTTTCGACAGGGACCAGTTTGATTTTTTGACATCTTAAAAAACTAGTTTTGCAATTAGAATCCGCTCGTAAAAGCACATGTATCCAACAGTCTATTTTGAATAAATAAATATCATTAACTGTAACGGTTGAGACCTGATCGTATAGTTGCCCTTTTAGCAAGCAGTATATTTTTTAACCTGTATGACTTAATCCTGACTCTTTTTTAAAATTGCCAGATTAAGTCTAGGTTTTTACACTTTTACATTAATTTAGCTACTAAATCATGGCCTATCCAGGTGGTACCGTGTCTTGGCTTCCAAGATTCATCTAAAATAGCTTTACCGCAAGAGTCAGCCGTGATTTCACTGAGTTCAGCTGTGAGAAGCTGTTTTTTATCCTTGTGCATATCGATAATTTCACTAGATAGGCTTCTCATAAATAACATTTGTTCTGGGTCATTATGCTGTGGCCATCCTTTTTCCCAATCTAATAAATGAACAATGTTCTCGTTTACAAAATAGCTGTTTAACTTTTCTAAAACATCATCAATATTAAATTCATCTTTAAGTAAGTTGTTACATTTATCTTTTAGTTTAGCAAACTCATCTTGTCCCTTAACTTTTAAAATGGCTTGCATTAATTTATATAAAGGAACCTCCACTCCTAAAAATATGCTACTGGAGTTAGTTAAAATTTCTGGTGCATTAAAAACACAAGCATTAATTCCATCACTATGGGCCTTATTAGAAATTTCTTCTAAGCGTTTTTTAGCCCAGCCTTGCAAGTAAGGAGCGTAAGACTGCCAAGTGAACTCATCATTTATAAGTATCTCTGTGCCGTGATAGCCATAGGCAATATAAGAAACATTATTGTCGTGACTTTGCACTGTGCTTCTTATGTCAGCGCTAAGGTCAATAAGGTGTTGTAGTGTTTCAGCAGTTACTTCATTAAAATTTTTCTCACAAAGCTTACCAATTTCTGAGGTCCAAAACTCTTTAGAGGAGCCATAACGAGCTCCAGAGCCTTTAAATACACGGTTGGCAACAGTCATAATAATTTTAGCTCGTGGAAAGCCACCAGCCATCATATGAGCAAATAAAACATTAGTGTCTTTAGTTATATACTTTTCATTAAGTTCATTTAAAAATAAACTGACTTGGTTTTTAAATTTATTAATAGCTGTATTTTGTGCACTTTCAACTTCATTCCAATCAATTTTAGCCTCCTGCCATTGGCTCATTTTAAGCCCTTTAAGCATATCCACGGCTGATTGACCTTTGGGTCCAGGCTCAATATCAAAACCGGCTTCAAGTGGAATATTAATAACTGTTTCCGATTTTTCAGCGAGTTCTTCATCATTGAGTGGGCGTAAGTTTCCATCGTTGTCACGTCGACCAACTGTACCGGTAATAACAGTCATGCCTTTTGCTTTGGCGGCTTTGACTAAGCCATTAGCATAGCCGCGATCAAATAGCTCTCCAAAAATAACTAGTAAGTCTCCAGCTTTATATTTGTTATTATTTTGTAGTTCTCTAAGTGGTTGAAAGCCCATTTTAATCTCCTGTTTTCATTTAACCTGAGGTATTTTTTTACGACACATTATTCAGGTTAAACTAAATTAGCCTGTTATACTTATACATATCTGGTGATAGGCCAACTTCTTTATGCTTGGCATGGTGTCATTAACTTTAACCGGCCATCTTTGTCAAAATAAGGATTATGTGAGCTTAAGTTTACTTAGGGCTTTGATTGTAATTTATATAGGCCAAAATCAAGTAAAGATTACCTGAAATTAGATGTAAGCCATTAATATTTATCTGTTTTAGCTCTTTTGTAGTATTTTTAAGTAAAGCAGCAAGTAAAAGTGTAAATAGATCAAGCTGTGTGTAGGCAATAAGCGTCACAGGAGAAATAAGGGGAATATTGAGTAAGTGATTTCAGTAACTTAGGGTGGGGATCTTGAGCACAGAATTTGAATAATAGAGTATGAAGGCTCAGGATTTGAGCAATTACAGTTATTTTAAGGAGTGGGAATATCAAACGCCAAGGCTTATCATTAATAGTTACTGTTCAAGTTTTATTTATGGCAATTATAGCCATTTCATTTCCAGTTATTGCAGATCAGTCAATCACTTACATTAGCTTAGATGATGCCATCAGTAGCGCTCCCCCAAAAAGTACCTATGAATGGAAAATGAGTTTACAAGGAGCCTCTTGGGAAGAAGGCAATAGTAAATCCATTGGTTTTAGTACGAAGTTACAAACAAAAGTAAATTTTATTTTAAGCCCCATGTTTAGTGTTAATATTGAAGGTGGATTAAACTTTCATAATGACAATAGCCAATTTGCAATTTCAGAGTTTGGCCAAGAAAACGGCTTTTACGCAAATGAAGCGGCTATTAATTTAAATTTAAGCAAAAATATAATTTTTAGCGCCGGAGCTTTAGATCAAGGTATTTTAAATGCACCATTATTAATCTCGTCACGTTCGTTTCCCGGGTTAAGACAAGAGCTATCGATTAAAAAAACTAGATATGAGTTAGGTTTAATCGCCCAAGAGTTAATTCCAACAGCCACCTTATTTAATGACGAAAGAGACGATAATGAAGAGGTTCCTACTTTTTACACAGGAACGATATTTGCCGGTTATAATTTTGCACATCCTTTTTCAACATTACCAACAGCAAGATTAAATGCTCGTGTAGCACTTAGTTATTTTCAGTTTAATGATCTTCCTGCAGATGCAGCGCACAGAGGAATCTTATATGGTCATATAGGTGAAAACGTAGGTTTAGGACCTAACTCAAGGTTTAAATCTGAGTTTGCTGGGTATTTAAT
>CALJPJ010000211.1 GCA_937980625.1 uncultured Bdellovibrionales bacterium | reverse complement strand
GTTTAAAGCCAGCGACCATATCGTTATTGCCTCTATGACAGTCGAGGCAGTTAGCCTTACTAGGTACTTTTTAAGTATATATATTGCCATTGTGATTGAGCTCTATGTCTAAGCCGCCTTCAGTGTAAGTCGCTTCAGTTTGTTGGTTGTTCCAAACATAAACAGATGGGCGCCAAGCTCCAGGTCCTTCATTATTAGATATTTTTTCAATGACCCGAGTTTCTAAATTCTTAAGCACATGATTAGTGCCAGACGAGTTAGTATAGGCGAAATTTTTAAAGAATATTGTACCTTGTGGAAAAACCCAGTTGTTTTCATCAGAGTTATCAATAGATGTGCCCGGAGGTAAGTAAATCCAACGTTCTTTAACGTTTAAACTCTCAGTTTTTAGTGGAAAGCGAACGTTAAATTTAAAAAAGTTTTTATAAGGTTTTCCAAGAGTTACTAAGTTCCATATACAGGTTTCAGAAAGTTTAGTTTTAGGTGTTTCAGAGGTAGCGCAGTTATAAATAGGTAAGTCAATTTCATTAGGTTTTTCGGTGCTAAAGTTAATTTTAAAAAAATCAGATTTATTAACTGTAGCATAATAATCAGAGCCAAACTTATGGATTGTTAATGGGTTGCCATCTGGAGACCATGACTGACCAAAATATTTTGATTTGTTCATAAGGCTGATGTGGTCAGAGAGGTTATGTACATGTTGAGTTAAATTGTTTATTAATAATGGAGCTTGATTAGATTTTTTAGAGAGGATAGCAAAAAAACTATTAAATGATTTTAACCAAATGTCGGTGTCATAATTTTTTGTCATAGATGAAAAATTCAATCGTCGGAATGAGATAAGAGGTTTTTTTCCTTCTAGGAAGTCGTCAAGTAATTGTTTATTTATAAAATTAGAATCATCTAAGTATGTAATAACTTGCTTTTGAAAATCAAAAGAAAAGTATTTATTAGATAGGGTTGTTGTCCGTTTGTTGTCTAAATTAATAATTTTAATATCTCTTAATATGTTATTATCATTTCTTTCGTAATTTTCACTTTCATAAAATAATCCATTGTTATAAAAATTTTCAACTATAATATTACTTGTTAAAAATGAATAACTTTTACAGTTAGGTTTTAAAATATCTATAGGGGGGCCTAAGGCAAAAGATGATTTAGTCTGAATATTTATAGCATGACAAAGTCCATCTTGTTTCGGGTTTATTAACCAGACCTCATCAGGTGAGATAATTGGTGTAGATTGTACATTGATTCTTTCGTCTGTTTGGTTGTTATGTATATAAAGCTCTTGATTATTCGTGGTATAATAAAACCAAGATTTGCTAATTTTTGTTTTAGTGTTAATAGTATTGTTCTCGCGATCATCACTTTTGAAAAATAATAGAGGAAAAAAAGACAAACTATTATTTTTAGTGTAGACAAAGTGTAAATTTAACTCAGTTGCAGAGTCACTTTTAAGACTTAATTGTGCATTATAGTAAATATGCTTTACCAGTGAGTCATCATATCTATTGCCATGGTTTGAAAAGTAATATTTTTCATTTATGATATCAAATTCATTTAAGTATTCTGACAAGTCTGGTTTGGTAAGCTCGCTATAGTTATTACTTATGAGGTCGTTAAAACTGCCATAAATTAAACTTTCTTTCATTATGTTGTCTGTGAAATTGTAAGCTGTAATAGCATATAAATCATCTTCTAGTTTAACAGGCGGATTTTTTTTGCCAAAAGTAAAATTTGAAGCAAAAGAAATCCTATTTTTAGAAATATTTAAAAACTCAATGTCTTGACTTATTTTTCCTGTAGGTGTTTTCTTTATTTCAGAGCCAGCTCCTTGATCATTTCCACCATCAACAGCTTGAAACCCTTCGCCACAGTTATTAAAGTTAATAAGTAGTACAAAAGTAAAAGTAAAAATAACAGATTGAGCTCTGAGTCGCTCACTAAAAAACATATTATCCCCTTAAATAACTATGTTTATTGTCGGCACCAAGGTCCAGGGACATTAGCGAATAACTAAAAAGTCTCAAAATGATCAAATTATTATCTCATTTTAAGATGACTATACAATTTAGATGTATATATGAATGCTCTTAACTTGTTATTGTTGCCGGCTTTTAAGGGGTTAGAATAAATAATTATAATTTTAAACTTATAAAAGTAATTATAAAAGCCGAAGATATAGGGTGTGAAATTTAAATAGGGGAATCAAGATGAGTAATGTTTATAGTTGGAAAATAATATTGTTTACTGTTGTTTTAGGCTCTTCAGTAGGTTGTTTTAATAAAAAGAAAATTAAAACAAAAAAAAATGATGTGTCAGCCGCAAACATTAAAAATGTTGTTAATACGTCTGAGAAATTACTATCAGACTTAGATGCAGAAAAAGCGTCTTATAACCTTCAGTTACAAGATTTTGATAAGCTTTTAGCTGAAAAAGTAGAGCTAACCAAAGAACTGAACAAATTCGAAGGACGTTTGCAGCTAGATAATGTAACCGATATGGCAGAAAATGAAAATGTTATTAGCGCTATACATCGGTACAGTACAAAATTAAAAAGACTAGATACTAAGATAAAAGATAAAAGATACCAAGCAAGGTTAAATATTGAAAGATTAGTTGTCGCTGATGGTAAATATAAAAAGTCATTAGTTAGTAAATCTAAATATGACTATGATGCCACTATGGAGAGATATAATTTATTAATAAAGGAAGCTGAAGAAAATATTCTTACACTTAAAAGTGAAGAAAAATTACGCCAAGAGTTATCAGATCTCAATAAAGAAGACG
>CALJPJ010000210.1 GCA_937980625.1 uncultured Bdellovibrionales bacterium | reverse complement strand
GCTGAGTTAAGTATAAAACTGAAGATTGGTTATTGCTACCTACTTGCGATTGAACATCATTAAGCTTAGCTTTTAACCTCAATATTAATTTTTCATTGACTTCAAGTTCTCTACTAATTTCATCTAGATTTTTATTATTACCAATATGAATCATATTAAATTCATTTTTTACAACTTCTTCGGAGTAAATTTTATATTTTTTTTGTAATGCAACGTATTCACCTTCTAGTGCATTTAACTCTAATTCAAGCTTATTTGTTTGTTCACTTAAAAAATTTATGATCGACTTCTCTTTTTTTAGAATTTCAAAATGGTTATAATCCATCAAAACATAATTTGCTACATTGGCCATAGCAGAGGAAGTACTCGCTATTCTAGTACTTACCGACAGGCTAATACTTCTTTTTTCAATATCTGATGAAAAGCCAATCTTAGAAAACATCACATTTGCTTTATATTCAGGAGTAAGTTCAACATTACTTGGCGAATAGTTTTGAAAATAAAACTCTACAATCTTTAACTCTTTTTTGATGCCGGGATATTTTGTAACAATTCTTTCTTGATTTTTAAAAAACTTCTTCAGCTCAACTAAAAATAATTTTGAACTAACAAAATCTTCAAGTTGACTAATTTTAGATATAGCTTGCTGTTCTTGAGAAAAGAAATAAGACATTCTGTCATCCATGGCATTGGCGTTATTATTAGCATCAATTACCAATTTAACATGAGATGTATATATTGGCTTATTAATAAAAAATAGCCATATACCAACAATTGATGGTATCGCGGTCATAAAAATTAAAATAATAAATCTTTGTGAGAAAAAGTATTTAGCTAGTTGTAGAAAATTTAAATCTACAACAAGGTTATTAGAATTTTTATCATTCATTTCCATCTGTACTATTTATCGGCAATAATAAAATAATATTAAAGAGTTAAAGTCTATAGTTTGATACTTTTTAACTAAATAAATAATTACTATATATGCAAAACGAAAGTCTTATACTGTTACTCATCTAGCTGCACTTAAGTCTTAATAAAGACTCATACATTGATACATATGAATTAATCATACGGTCAAGGGTGTATTTTTGTTTAAACCTAAGCAGAGAGTTTTTTTCAAATTTTTCAAGATTACCAGACTTTAGTGCTTGGTTAATGCCTATAATTAAATCATTAACAGATTTTGGTTTTACAACAAAGCCTGTTTTTCTGTTCAGGTTAAACTCTGACACACCAGAGCTTAACTGCGTTGTTATCAGGGGCAAACCAACACTCATCGCCTCAAGTGCACTCATTCCAAAAGCTTCTGCCTCACTGATCGATGGCAAAACAAATAAATCAAATGATTTCAACAAAACAAATAACTTCTCTCGAGATACTGCTGGTTTAAAAAATATTTTATTGTCTAATTTTAGTGATATGGATAATTGTTTAAGTTTATTCTGCAATGGACCATCACCTACTATTGTCAATTGAGCGTCAATTGAGCTCATCGCTTTGACTAAGTAATCTAGGCCTTTATACCTTACTAAACGGCCAGAAAATATAATTTTTTTAATGCTTTCACCACTCTTTTCTTTTAAAAAATTATGTTTGGCCACACCTAGTGGTATAACTGTTACTTTAGAATCATCAATGCCAAGCCTTAAGTAATTTTCTTCATTTTTAATATTATGAGATGTAACAATCACTTTATCAAATAACTCTAAATGTCTTTTATAAGTAGGTTTATACATTTTTTTTAATATACTTTTGCCAATTATGGGCGCGTGATAAGTTGCCACTTTAGCAGCATTAATCGAATCTAGTTTAAATAAGGGCAGAGGGTTTGGTAAATGAAAATGAACAATATCAGGGTTCAAGCTATTAATGAACTTTGCACTCCAAAAACAAATAGGCACAGAAAAAAGTCGACCGTAATTTTTAAGCTTTATAACATCAAATCCAGAGTTATTAGATTTTGAAGATTTAAAAAATTGCTCATGAGATACAATAATATTCACTTCATGCCCCATAGAAGAGACCCCTTCACAGAGCTGCTGACTTACGGTCTCTATCCCACCATAATAAGGATTAAAATACTTGCCTATATAAACAACTTTCAACTAAATCCTTTCGACAATATTAGAAATATCTAGCACAATTAAGTATGCACAGTGAAATTATAAGAAGTATTACAACAAATTCCAATCAATTTTTAACCGTCAACTTAAATGACTCAAAATTAAAAACTTTAATCTCAGAACATAACATTTGGGGCTTACTATCTAATACCGACTTAGAAACTAAAAAAAAGCATAAATCTACTCTAATTAAAAATCTTCTATTTACAAGTGAACTTAAAAAATTAACCCAAACTTTAGCAAAAGTAAATGTGAACACAATTGCCCCACTCAAAGGCCTATCTCTTTTGCAATCAGTTTACACAAATTGGAACGAACGAAGAATGTCTGACATAGACATCTATATTCCTGAAAAAAATAAAACTCTGACTGAAAACACATTGATTCAGGCCGGCTACACCCCCTCTGATGAAATAAAATGGGAGGCAAATCAGCATAAAACTTCTTTTATAATTAATCGACTTGGAGAAGATATTTGTATTGAGCTGCACTACAGGTTATACAATCACTCTTCATACCAGCCAAAACTCACTCAACACAAAAATAAAACTTATACCTTGTCTGCTGAGGATGAACTCTTATACTTATGTTATCATTTAGCTGAACAACACAATTTCATTAAACTCTTTTGGTTAAAAGATATTTCAAAATTTCAAAAAAAATTTAAAGATGAGATTAACTACAAACAATTAGTCGAAAAGTCTAAGAAACTAAATATTTTTAGATCACTCAATATATGTCTTTTTTTGACCCATAAATATTTCAACACCCCACTTGAACCAGCAAAAAATAACATTATAACTCGATTTATTAACTGGGATTACCTTTGTTACCCCAGAAAAAACCAAATTAAATATTTATTGATTAAGTTTTACTTAAAAGAACGCAGATCTATTTGGTACCTCATTCATTGGTTAAAAACTTATCAACCAAAAACTCTTTTAAAACTATTTAAAAAATAAAGTAATAA
>CALJPJ010000209.1 GCA_937980625.1 uncultured Bdellovibrionales bacterium | reverse complement strand
ACGAAGTTTGGCCTTTGTCTCCTGTTTTTGTATATATCTTCATTTTTAAAACCTTATGCGGATTAGAAAAACTTCTAGTTTGGGAGCTACAAAGAGCTCATTTAGTTATTTAAAGTTTTTATATTTCAGTTTATCTTTCTCGGTACTATTCATGTTTGATACTTAGTGTCGTTTCTCACGTCTGTTTATTACAGACCTAATATTAACTAGATACAAAACAAATTTAAACTTTTATTTAATAATAGTGCCTCAGTTATTTTATAATGTTCTATGGCCATAAGAAAAGTAATTTTGTGATATTTTGCCTGTTTTTATGGAATTCATATAAAATATTTTGTAGCAGCTTTAAGCATTTTGTAGATCCTTACCTTGAAATGCATCATGAAATGATATTTTTGGAGTTGGGCTAGCATTGCAAAGTGTACTCCTGGAAAGGCGTTTATGTGTATTGAATGCAGCAGGCAGAAGAGTTTTTGTAATTTTTTGATTATCTCATTGATATAACTATAATAATTGATAAATTCAGTGGCATGAGCCCCTTTTTCATAACAGTACCTCATTCTGGTGAGGAAATACCAAAAATTGTAAGTTGGCTATCTAGTCATGAAGAGACTATATTAATGGCTGATGTTGATCGTTATGTTGATTTATTTTATGAGCAAATTAGTGTTGATAAACAAATTCCATTTGTAAAAACAAATTGGCATCGCTATGTCGTTGATTTAAACCGCTCGCCAACAGATGTGGATCAAGACTCTGTCATTGGAAGTTCAAAGCAGTCGGGCTCTCATTCTGATGGCTTTCATTGGGTTAAAACTAAGCAGGGGAAGCAGCTAATGAGTGAGCCAATCACTCAAAGTTTACACGAAGAATTAATTCAATTGTGTTTTGAACCGTTTCATAATCAGGTGCGAGCTTTGTATAAAAAACTTTTATCTAATAATAATAAAGTGTACCAGTTGGATGGTCATAGCATGCCGTCTTTGGGCACTCAGTTTCATAGAGATCCAGGGGAACAAAGGGCTGAAATTGTTATTAGTGACCAAGATGGAGCGTCCTGCGACTCTAACTTTACAGACCTTGTTGTTGGTTCTTATGAAAGAGCTGGTTTCGAAGTTAAAAAGAATTGGCCTTATAAAGGTGGCGGAATTACACAAACTTATGGTAAGCCTGAGCTCGGCCAACACTGTATTCAGGTGGAGCTTAATAGGGATCTTTATATGAATGAGTCGACAAAAAAGCTAACGGAGTTAAAATTTAGAGAAACCAAAAACAAGATTGTTGCAGCCGTGAGTGAAATACATAAAGGAATTAATTCTCTATGAAAATATTTTTAGTTCTTATATTACTTTATGCAACTCAGTCCAATGCCCTTGGTTTAAATGACTTTATCAAATCTTATCAAGCCAATAGCCCGAAATTATCGCAACTCAACGCTGAGTTAGAAAACGCACAGCAAAATTATAAATTAGCGTGGTCAGCTTTATATCCGCAAATTAGTTTAAATGGTAGTTATGTGGATAATGTCTCTCCAGCCTCTAGTCTTGGTTTTGTTTTGCCTGGAACTACAGAGCTAAAGTCAAAAAATTATACGGCGACAATTAACTTAGATCAGGTCATATATGCTGGCGGTAAAATAATTAATAATATCAAGTTGCAAAAAACTCGTGCTGAAATATCGGGCCTGAATTATCAGACGCAAAAACAGGTTTTAACTAGAGATGCTCTGGTAATGGTTATTCGTTGGAAGTTTATGGCAGATACCATTGGAGTTCTAAATGAAAGTTTAAAGTTACAAAAGCGTTTTTTAAAGCTAGTGAATCGCCGTGTAAGAAGTGGTTTGGCAAAGCCGTTTGAGTATGATCAAGCATTTTCTGATAAAATGGCTTACGAGCTTAGAATCGAGCAACTTAAACAACAAAGAGAAAGTTTAAAGCAAACTTTAATGACCATCACTGACTTAACTGAGGCTCAGTTAGCGAGCTTGGTCTTGCCGGAAGCTAAAAGCTTAAAAATAGACACCAGTGGTAGCTTAAGTGTGGAAAAAAATTGGGAGTATCGAGGGGCAGTTGCCGAAGAAAAAATAATTGATGAGCAGTTAGCTTTAGAGATGAGTGATGAACGGCCATCGCTAACCGTGGGGGGCTCAATTGGTCGTCAGGGCCCAAAGTTTGATTCTTTATCTGAAAGAGAATCTAAAATTAGTCAAATTTATGTCAACTTAAAAGTGCCATTGTTCACAGGTTTTTCGTCTGTGAAAAAACGTTCAAAATCTAAGACAAAACGTTTTTCATTGGAAAAAAAGAAAAAAGATATAATGAGAACAGTAAAAGTTAACTCGAAGCAGCTAACTGATCGTTTATATAAAAACAAAAAACTGTTAGAAAAAAACCTTCTTTGGCAAAGAACGTCAAAGCGAGGTTTAAAAAGAGCTTTGTCGTCTTATAATTCGGGGCAAGTAGAGAGTGTACAAGTTGTCCAAATGCAGGCTGTTTATGAGAGGGCTGCAGTTTCATATTTAGATTTATATGAACTTTATTTTAAAGATTATATTGATTGGAACTTTACCCAAGGAAATAATATCGAAGAAATATTTTAGTCAACTTTAGCCAGGGCGAAAGGCTTGGCTTGAATGTTGGTTTTGATAATAGTTTGTATTTTAGAGACATTTTTGTGAGATCATTATAAACTACTCACCATACAGCTTAGAGGTTTACAATTTGAAAAAAATTATTAAGCAATTAGCATCAATTAAGTTAGCCGTATTTGTGATTTTATTAGTTGCAGGGGTTTCAGCTGTTGGCACATTTTATGAGTCAGCAGCTAATGAGGCTTATGCTGCGCAAAAATTAGTTTATAAGTCTCCTTATATGTACTTTGCTTTAATTTTGCTCATTATAAACTTAACCGCTGTAATGGTGGATCGTTGGCCTTGGAAAGTGAGGCACACAGGTTTTGTTTGTGCACATATAGGGATTATAATTCTTTTGTTTGGCTCTTGGGTTACCCAGGAGTATGGGATCGATGGGTCTATGTCTATCGATATAGGTTCTAGAAGTCGGTCTATTATTCTGCCTGATAGGCAATTAAGTTTATACGCTTACGATGAAAAGATGGTGCCCAAAAAAATAGCCAGTGAAGAGACAGACTTTATAGTGTCCATGCCAAAAGCAGACGAAGCTATTTTTATGATAGAGGGTAAGCCCCTAACTGTTAAAAAGTACTATCATTTTGCTGAAAGAGATGAAAAAATAGTTGAGTCAGATGATCCGTCTGATGGAGCTGCTCTTAGGTTTTTATTAAGTAATGACCGAGTGAGTGTCTCTGAGTGGATGTTTATAACTAAAGCAAAAAAAGACCATGCCATTAACCTTGGACCAGCAAAAGTCATCTGGGATTATGGAGCGTATAAATACAGGGGAGGGAATGTTATCCATCTTTCTCCGAGTGATGATAAAATAGCCTATAAAATTTATTCTCAGAAAAAGGGAGGGATAAGCTCGCAAGG
>CALJPJ010000208.1 GCA_937980625.1 uncultured Bdellovibrionales bacterium | reverse complement strand
ATACTGCAATGATGGACTTATATTACTATAGTTAATTTTAAGTTTGCGATCAGAACGCTGGTGTTCATGCTTAAAACCTAAAGCATGTAATATTTCATGATGAATAATTGTTTGGTTAAAATTATCAGTCCTAATTTTTAGTGGCTGTGGGCCTCCTACTCGCCCAACATAAGATTGCCCTCCCATAGGAAAGTCTAAGCCCATCTCAATAAAATTAATAAAATCAGCCTCTGTTGTTCTTCGAATAAATTGTAAATTTATATCATTAATTGCAAATAAGTCATTTAAATCAAAAACAATATCTAAAAGCTTTCGTTCATTCTCAAGCCCTACAGACTTATGAATATTAAATGGAACTATTCCTTTTTGCCAAACTCTTGCACGATTACTTTTTAAAGCGTTAAGTGACTTAACCCCGCTTGCAATCTCAACTTTTACCTCTGCTATCGCCAAGTTCATGTTTATTGTATCACCTATAGATACCCCTTGCGCTGACCCGATTAGTACATCACCGTCAATATAAAGATCACCATGAGTCTCAGAAAAAAAAACTTTTTTATTTTGTAAAAACCCGTCACTATCACGATAGTTTATGTAAACATAATTTTCTGATTCAAATTGATTTTCAGGCACAAAGCCCTCTTCTCCACAGTTTGTGAATACAAAAAAAGTAGCCATTAAACAGGCAACAGCTATGAAATGAATTGAATCTTTATATAAATCCCACATAATTACCAATACTTATCGGTTTATTTTCAGATATTGATTAGTTTTTATTTCAAAGATAAAATAACGAAAAACTAACTTCTAAACCCGATTCAAAAAGATGTAAACGTATGAAATTACACAAAAATCATTGGCTTCTCAACTCGCCCATAGCACACCGAGGCCTGCATAATGAGCTCGCTCCAGAAAATACTTTATTAGCTTTTCAAAATGCCATAGATAATGGGCACCCTATTGAGCTTGATGTACAGGCCTTAAAAGACGGAACTCTCCTTGTATTTCATGATGAAAGCACTAAAAGACTTTGTGGTATAAATACAGATATTCGTTCAATGACCTATAAACATGCTAAACAGTTACTTGTGTACGATAAATTTCCCATACCCACTCTTCATGAAGCTTTAGAGTTTATAGATGGGAAAGTTCCTATCTTAATTGAGGTTAAAAATGAGAAGTTCTCAAATGACATTTTACATCTTGAAACTCTTGAAGTTTTAAAAAGTTATACTGGCGAGTATGCTGTGCAATCATTTAACCCATTAACTGTAAGATACTTTTTAAAACACTTACCTAATATTCCTGTTGGTCAAATCTCGGGCTCATTAAATGATACCAAGCTTAATTCTTTAAAAAAGTTTTATTTAAAAAATGTTTTAGATAGTTATATATACCGTCCAAGCTTTTTGAGTTATGAGTGGAGTGAAATATATACCTTATCAAATATATTTTTAAACAAATTATTTAAAGTGCCAATTTTAGCTTGGACAATAACTAATGATGAACAAAAAAAAGAAGTGGAAGTATTTGCCTCCAATTATATTTTTGAAAAAGTTTATGAACTTTGACTGTATTAGTTAAAATTTAAAATCACACCAACTAATAAAAACTAACAACTTAACTTAGTTTAGCCATTATTTTTTGAATTTAAAATTTTTACATAAACTTTATTTTTCACACAAGACATTTTCATCTCACTGAAGAGTAGTGTATGACCTTATCAATGAAGTATCTAATCATAAACCTCACAGGAGAAAGAATGGATTTTAAAAAAATAATAATTTTAACTCTTTTCACACTTACATGTGGAGTTAGCTTTGCTCACTCAGGAACTAAAAAGTCGTGTACAATTAGCTATTGCGCAGGTAGCACTGGGCCTACTTCAATAAACTATTGTGGTAGTTCTTCAAGAATAGGTGAATTCTCAGTATTTTATCTTTATGCGAAGAATGAAGTAGAAGCGCAAGAAGAATTTCTTGAGACATTCAGAAAAAGGCCTGTCAGCCATAAAAGCTATAAATCAAATAGAGCTCACCGATTAAGATCAATCGAATCAATTATTTGTCAATAAATTTCTAAAGTCTTAAAATATGATATTTCAAGGCCTTGCAATAGTTTTTTTAAAAATAGCAGGGCCAAAAAATAAAAGAACCTATGCTTTACACCTGAGCTAATTTCGCAGCATTATCTAAGCTTACTGATACTAATTTTGATACACCTTTATTTTCCATAGTCACACCAAAGATTTTATTATTCACTTTCATTGTATGTTTATTATGAGTAACAACAATAATCTGACTACGTTTAGCCATTTCTTTTACTAAATCGTTAAACCTAAAAACATTGGCATCATCTAATGGAGCGTCAACCTCATCTAACAAGCAAAAAGGAGATGGCTTCACCAAAAAGATTGAGAAAATTAAACTCACAGCAGTAAGTGCTTTTTCTCCCCCCGATAATAAGCTCACATTTTGTAACTTTTTGCCTGGAGGTTTAGCCTCAATATCTACACCAAATTCTTCTTTTTCTACATACTCAATTAATGTTAGCTTTGCTTCTCCACCACCAAATAAAACTGGAAACACTTTCACAAATCTTTCGTTTACCTGCTCAAATGTTTCCCTAAAGCGCCTTGAACAAATGCGATTAATTCGATCAATCACTTTTCTCAATTGTGCTTTAGCGTTCATTAAGTCGTCGTGCTGTTGAGTTAAAAACTTATACCGCTCAGATAGCTCATCATACTCTTCAATAGCCGACAAATTCACTTCACCAATTTTACTTACTTTTTTACGTAAGGCTTCTACCTCAGCTTCAACAGTATTCACATCACCTTGTTGATCTATAAATTGAGTAAATACCTCTGATAACTCTATCATATAACGTTCATGCATTTGTTCAGTTAAAACAGTTTCTTTCATTTTTAACTGCTCAATTTTTAGTTGATATTCATTTAATTTAGCCTGTTCTTCATTTCTAGCTCTAAGTAATTCTGAAATTTTAGTTTCTTTTTCACGAGACTCATTTGCTGTTACTTCGTAATTATTCTTTAAAGTTTGCAAGCCCTCTTCTTTAACTTTGCTTTCTTGAATCATTTTTTCTAACTTAATTTTATTTTCTTCAAGCAG
>CALJPJ010000207.1 GCA_937980625.1 uncultured Bdellovibrionales bacterium | reverse complement strand
ATTTAATCCATACCTATTATATACTATGCTAAATAAAGCATATATCATGCCAATAAATTTATGAAATCATTGAGTTTTGAACAAAAGTTAATCTAACTAAAAAAGAAAAAGCCTTAATTGTCACTATCATGTTAAATGTTTATCCACAAAAAAGAAGTGATTGTAAAAATAATTGGGTATGGCTGTATTGGTTTTAAATGGTCTTCATAATGTCAAGATTATGTTCCAATTGATTTAATCGTGACTCATTTATCTTAAATTGCCAGATTAAATATAGGTTTTTACAACCAAGGGTTTAAATATAATAAAATCTATAACGCAGTCTTTGTTTTACAAGATAATTGACCAGTAACTCCTATATATTGAGACATTTTGTTTTTTGAAGGAATTAAGTCTACAACAATATCACGGCTTAATTTTTTTCTGTCATTTGGACTAATCGTCGGCATTAATATTTGAATTGAAACAGCCTCTACAAGACTAACTGGCCCACTTGAACCATTTCTACTAATTTCACTATATTTTACATCAGGTAATATATCCTTATTTTTTTGAGCAATTTGCAAGATTTCGTTATAAAAACTAACTGGCGTTTGAGCATATATACCAGCTTGAGATGAACGATAAACCTCAACGCGAAGTGACTCTGGGTATTCCTCAAATGCATAAGGTGTTTGATAACTAAGGTCAATTCGATGCTTATGGTTATCGTCAATACGGCTACGACTATTAGATTCAACCAATGGGTTCAAACTTACGGCATCAAAAATTGAATTCATTAATTCACTTAGTGTTGATTGCCTAAGCCTTTGTAAAAGACTTGTATAACCTTTACTGCCTGAACCTCTCAAATAAAAATCTTTTTCCTGGTCAGAAATTTCTCTAGAAAAAACTAAAGAATAATTTGCATAATAACCTTCAGTAATTCGATTAACTACACCAATATTAATTTTTTGGCCGTTTACTGTTACTGTGCCAATTCGAGTTAAGTTAGATTCCTCAGCAAAGAAATTTCTATTTGGAAAGCTACCAGCTAAATTAAATTTAGAGGCTTGAAGACTTTTATCTGAGCTTTTACTAAGCTGATTTATATTATTAAATGAACTTGTTTGAGTATTATTTCTAAGTTCTTTTGGTAGACGATCGTTAGCTAATACTTTCATAAGCTTAGCTCTAATTTTATTAATATGTGTGTCATCAACTTGAGCTACAGCACTTATATTAACAAATAAAATTGAAACAAATAATAATGCTATATAAGCTTTGATAAGTGTCATTTTCTCTCCATACTTTAAATAATTCATTTAGTAATTATTCAAAAAACATGCCTACTCATATACAATGCTCAAATAGAAAACTAGATCTAATTTAACTTCGAATAACATATAAAAACCGACTTTTATAGTAACTCAACAGCAAATATTAACAAAAATTGTCATCAACTTACAATTTTGAGCCAACTCAAAATGAAGCTTATTTAACCTGATCATAACTCATTTTTTTTTAAATTATCAGATTAAGTCTAGGCTTTTAAAGTAAAAAAATGATACTAAAACACCCATCAGCTTGAGCTCATGATTGGCTTTGTACTCTATACAATACTACTTATTGACAGCTTTTAAAATCTTTTCTTAGTAATACCTCTATCTCTACCCTTCTGTTTTTAGTGTGAGCCACCTCATTATTTGCCTTGTCTAATAGTGCTGTTTCACCCATACCAACACTTGAAATTTTTTCTGCTGGCACACCTTTACTTTGTAAGAAGTCTTTTACTTTATTAGCTCGCCTAATTGATAATCTTGAATTAGTGATTAATCGACCAGGAGCAGACGTATGTCCATAAACATTAACTTTTTCAATTTTATTTATCTTGTTATAAATAAACTGCGCAGCCTCTTGCAATCGTAGATCTTTGTTTATATCTGACTGAGCATGGCCAAAACGTAAAGTAATTGTATTACTTCCTGCAAAAACTTTGACATCTTCACAATTAACAACTGGAGCTACAACTAATTGTTCAGTTGGAGCTTCTTTTAAAACTTTCACATCGTTTTTGTTTTGTTTAGTTTTTGGAAGAAAAAACTTTATCCCTCCACTAATACGAATATCGTTGCCATCTTCACCGGAAAACACATTACCCAATGAAGCTCCTAAATAACCACGTATTTTCTCAGTTAAACGACTATTAAGCCCTGCATAGAGTTCATTAGGGTTAATATCATCATTAAACAAAGGGTTCGACCAAATTTTTGTAAACTCAACATTCACCCCAAAGCTATCGTTAACAGGAATATATGAACCTACTCCCAATCGTATTTGTTGAGTTAAATCTATCATTGTTTTTTGATTACCAATATCTTCTAAAATAGCTTTATCACTCATTTTATAACCAAGGTTTGCCACAAACTGAAGCCAAGAAAAACGGTGTTCATAGGCAAGGTTTAACCCGTAGCCTATACCTTCGTCAGTTAATGGTTTATATTTTAAACCATCTAAGTTTGCAAAACCAGTACCTTGCACTTCTGATTCTGTATCATCAACATTAAAAGACATTCTTGGAATCAATGCTAAGGCCCAGTTTTTTTTATGAATCAGACGCCACTTAATATATGCATCTAAATCAGCAAAGCCTGAACCATCATCTCCATTTTTACTTTTAAAAGTATTATATGATGCTTTCGCGCCAATAAGTAATGACGGCTTAATGTACCAAGCTAAGCCAAAAGGCAAGCTCGCCATATTGGTTAAAATATCTGTAAGTTGAGTATCGTTACTTGAGTTTTTAACAGTTAATGGCATGTCAACCCAAGTGAGACCAAGGTGAAAAACATGTTCATGACCCTGATCAATAAAGCTGTTTTCTAAAATAGCGTCATCAAGTTTTTCATATATTAAAGATGAACTACGTGAGAAGTGTTGCAAATTAATAGCTACAGCAGAATTGTTTATAAATAAAAATAAAAAAGTAACAAGTAGAAATTTTATAGCCATTTTCAATTCATCCTTTAGTTTGTAATTGTTTACTTTTAATTTTTGTAATTTGTTTTTACATTTCTATTATAGTAAAATATTTTTAGATTTAGCAATTTTTTTTCAAAAGGAGTTTGAAAAATGAGACTGAAGTTATTAAAAAATTATTATTGTTTTTTGTTTATAGTTTCAACTCTCTTAATAAGTTGTAGTGAAAATTTTCACTTGACTGGTTCAGGTACACAAAACGGCAGTTTAAGCAACGGCAATTTAGCTAATTTACCTACCGTTAATTCGACCGCTCAATACAAAAGTAATAGTGACGGCAATTGGGAATCTCCCCTTAGCATGAAAGACCCCCAAGGCAGCTCAATTTCTGAAGGGCTTATTAATTACCAACTCAAAGACTGCGAGACCAACACAGTATATTTTAATGGTGATTTTAACTACTCTTCCGACTTAACTACCAGTTCTCCACTAGAAATATTTATTAACTTGATGGATTGGGAGGATGACATTCAACCATACTTCTTAGCTCCTTCAATTTTAGGTGATGGTTCATCCTTAATTTTTGATAAAAAAGCATGGGCTATTGCCAATAATTTAAATTACCATGCCACTGAAAACTTAAATGGAACTCCGGTTAAACTATGCCAATCAATAGGTATAAAAAATGCCGAAGGGCAAGTTGTTGCAAGTTCAACTGTCACATATGACCTGCTATATAAACATGTATTTGACAACAATACCTATTCTAACGAAATTGTTAACTCCTTTCCCTTTTTTGCCAACCAATTTGCCACCACTGGCGGAATTGAGTATATACAAAATGGAAATATTTTATCTTCATTAACCCCGTCAATTTGCAATAATACTAACCTCAATTTATATTATCTCGTGGGTAACAATACAGAGTTTCGTTATGTAACAGCAATCAAACATAAAGAAAGCCTCGGTTACCAACAAGTAACTTTTACAGGCGAGAATGTTAATGATGCTATTTCCATGGCTTTTAACACTGAGTTCATACACTTCCCAAGACCAGACTACGGAACCAATTGCACAGATTATTATAATAGTGTATCGCAGGAGTCTGACTACTCAAGAACAAAACTCCTGGGAGTGCAAGTCCAAAATAACTTAGCTAGCCCCACAGAAATTGTAAGATTCAAAATTAATATTTTAGAAATATTTTAAAGTTTTAATTTAAGTCTAATTTTTTAACTTACTTACTCAAAGCTATATCCACGTCACTAGTTTAAGTTTATTAAATTAACTAAAGCTCTTTCTAACTCAAGAGCTAGATCATAATGAGACAAATAAATTTCATCCCAAACATGAATAGATTTAGAGTGAGTAAACTCTTTTAAATCATTTTCATCAGCCACAAAGTTAGCATATAATAATGATTTTTTAACTAAACGATTAAGCCAGTCTCCAAATTTAATTTTATTTCTTATTTCTAACTTTCTAATTAATTCATTGGCCAAGGCATCAACCTCTGTAGCCGCTTCTAAACGTTTTTGTAAATTACTTTTTACTCCTCCAGAACTAAAACTCTTAATATAAACTATTGGCTTATAATTATCCCT
>CALJPJ010000206.1 GCA_937980625.1 uncultured Bdellovibrionales bacterium | reverse complement strand
ATTAAAATTCCTGCTGCTTGGTACCCTAAGTTCCGTCCAGGTTCTGAGTTTAAATCTCTTTTAAAAGGCAATAAATAATTTATTGTTTATTATAAATCAAAAAAGCTAAGCATTTGCTTAGCTTTTTTTTTATTAATTTCCCCAAATTTTTTTCAAATACTTATCTCTACCAGAGCCTGAACGATAAAACTTATACCTAATTGGATTTTTTTTATAATAATCTTGATGATACTCTTCAGCCCTATAAAAAGAGTTAAACTTTATAAAGTCTGTGACTATTGGCTTCCCCGAGTATTTTTTTAATTTTTTAAGCCTGGCTAATGAAGCCATTACTTTATCTTTTTCCTCTTTGTTTTGATAAAACACAGCTGATCTATACTGAGGCCCCTTATCCACAAATTGTCCATTTTTTTGTGTTGGATTAATCTGTCGCCAAAATACATCTAGTAAACGATCATAACTCACTTTTGAGGAGTCATAAACTATTTCAACAACCTCTATATGACTTGTTTTACCTCCAGCCACGGCTTTGTACGATGGATTTTTTTTTGTGCCTCCAGAAAACCCTGAATCTACTTTAATAACACCATTTAGTTTTTCAAAGGGCGGTTCCATACACCAAAAACATCCACCAGCAAAATATGCTTTTTTAATGGATTGATTTTTTGCACCTGTAAATAAACTTAAATATTTACCGTATCCTAATTTTTTTAGCTCTTTAACAGGAATAAACTTTAACGAGGCAGAGTTAATACAATAACGTTTACCTGTGGGCTTAGGGCCATCATTAAATACATGACCAAGATGAGATTTGGAAATTTTACTTCTCACTTCAATTCTTTTTCTAAACAGAGATTTATCTTCTTTATAAATTATGTTTTCTTTAACTAAGGGCTTAGTAAAACTCGGCCATCCCGTACCTGATTTAAATTTATCTTTTGAACTAAACAAAGGCTCACCACGGACAATATCAACATAAATACCCTCTTCTTTATGATCCCAGTATTTATTTTCAAAAGGACGCTCGGTACCATCTTTTTGAGTCACTTTATATTGTAAAGGGGTTAGCTTTTTTTTCAGCTCAGCATCTGTAGGCGCTTTATCTAGTTGTTGTGCCTGCATTAAAAAAGGTAGTATTAACAAAGTAATAATTTTCAATTACGACCTCCAGTTTAATTGATACTTATATTGTATATTATAATTTGAGCACTATGATAGTTAATTAATTTAATTTTTCATTTAAGAATTTCCATTAAACTTTGTCGCAAAATGATACCTTTTTTTTTAAAACCCATAAAGTTTCGACCTATTGTTTTTATTAAATTTGAAACCTCATTGATAAAAGCACGCTTTCGGCCGCAAGTCGTCTCCCGAAACGCATCATTTCATGATGCATTTCAAGATACGCCTAGCACGACGCTCGAGGCTTCTATCAATGAGGTTTCAAATTTAATAAAAAAAGCCCAAGCTATAATAGCCTGGGCTGACATATAAGGAGTTGGGGTTCCTTTTTATATTATATTAATATTAATTATCTTTTTAAATTAATTACCTCAGCTAGCATCTCATCTGTTGTCGTTATTGTTTTAGCGTTCGCCTGGAAGGCTCTTTGAGTTTGAATTAAATTTACAAACTCATTTGCTAAATCAACAGTCGAACGCTCTAAAGCCTTCGATGCAAAACGTCCGCGTCCACTACTCATAGCTTTTCCTATAGCTACTTCTCCAGAATCTCTTGATTGTTTCAATCGATTATGACCCACTTTAAATAAAGCCTCTGGATTTTCAAATTTTGCTAGTGCTAGCTGTGATAAGTCTGCTGTATGGCCATTATTATATAATGCAGTTAATACTCCATCATCATTAAACGAAATATCATTGATTGTTCCAGCAGCATGACCATCTTGCTTCCAAGTGATCACTTCAGATTTACTACCGTACTGCTTACTTCCTCGTAAACCATCGCCACCTTCATCAGCTATTGCTTGACCAAAATTAAAAACAATTTTTTGGTTTTGCTTTGCTCCACCTCTGAAGTTCCAGTTTGATCGCATGATTTGCTCAGTATCTAGCTTACCATCTTCAGTGAATGTTAATCGTCCAGCTAAAACTTCGGCTAATTTATCATCCTCAGCACCTGTAATTTCTGAGCCATCAGACATACCACGAAACTCCCATGTTCTATCTGCTGTTTTATTAAAAAATATAGTTACTAAGTGTTTATTACCTTGAGAATCGTAAACTTCCACCCCTGTTGAAGTATGTGACGTATCATGTGGGTTTTGTGGATCAAATACCTTTCTGTCCATAACACGTGAATCTAAATTCATATCAATATCAACTCGTGATGTGGATACCGCTGGGATTAAAGCTTTTGGAAAACGTATATCCGCTAACTCATTGGTCATTTGACCTTTTTTATCAGCTAAATAACCTTGAATTCTGTGCCCTTCGTTATTAACTAAAAAACCATCTTTATCAAAGTGAAAGGACCCATCTCGGCTATAGCTTTGCCCATCATGTCCTTTAACTACAAAGTAACCACGACCATCAATAGCTATATCTGTTGATTTTTCTGTATGATCAATTGAGCCTTGAGTTAGTATGGGATTCACTGCAGAAACCTTTACCCCTCGGCCAACTTCATTACCACCTAAAATACCAGTTAAATGCCTTGCCATTAAGTCCTCAAACTCTGCACGGCTTGCTTTAAAACCAGTAGTTTTAGAGTTGGCTATATTATCACCGATAACATTCATGGCTTCACCTTGTGCTGATAAACCCGTCACCCCTGTATATAGAGATGTCATCATAGTTATACCTCCTCAGTTAAATTACTTTTTTAAACTATTATTAATTTTATTAATCATTTCAGTACTTAAATTTACTTTGCTTAAACCACCGTTTTGCAAACTCATTTTAGTTGATATTTGCTTCATTGGGTTTATTGTCTTACCTGCTTCTGGTACTACTTGAGTTTTATTTTGTATTAAAGCATTATTAGATAACTTACCTTGTAACTGATTGACTGCTTCTGCTTGAGACGTATGTTTGGGTAACTCAATTTTTTTAACTTCAGTTAAAGGCACTTGTTTTTTACCTACTAATAAAATT
>CALJPJ010000205.1 GCA_937980625.1 uncultured Bdellovibrionales bacterium | reverse complement strand
GTAAGCAATTCCAAAATTTACAGCTTTAGCTTTACGCCTCATCTCAGAGGTAACGTCCTCAAGACTTACGCCAAAAACCTCACTTGCGGTGGCTGCGTGAATATCTAAATCATTTTTAAAAGCCTTACAAAGCCCAGGGTCACCTGTAATATGAGCTAAAACTCTAAGTTCAATCTGACTATAGTCAATTGACAACAAAACCTTTCCTTTAGGTGCAACAAAAGCCTTTCTAACTAAACGCCCTCTTTCTGTTCTAATGGGAATATTTTGTAAATTTGGGTTTTTACTGGAAAGTCGCCCTGTTGAAGTCACTGCTTGCCTAAAGTCAGTATGTATTCTTGATTTTTCTTTATCTACTAACTCTGGCAAGGCATCAACATAGGTATTTTTTAATTTAGCAAGCTCTCTATACTCAATAACCATATTACAAATTGGGTACTCTGGTGCTAACTTATTTAAAACATCGACACTTGTTGAATAGCCAGTTTTATTTTTTTTAACAACAGGTATTTTCATTTTTTCAAATAAAATTTGGCCTAATTGTTTGGGGCTTGCAATATTAAAAGCTTCACCAGCTTCTTTATGAATTTTCTTTTCTAAAGTCGCTAAGTCGGACTCCAGGTCTTTACTTTGCTGACCTAACTGTTTTGTATCTACACAAATACCATTTTTTTCCATATTATATAAAACTGGCACTAATGGAAGCTCTGCCTGTTCATAAATTTCTAATGCATTTTTTTCTTCAAGCAAAGCATAAAGCTCAGCTTCTAACTCTAAGTGAGCATTACAATAGTCTAAAGCGGTGGATAATTCAGGGAGCTTATTTCCAGTGTACTCTTCATATATTTTTTCAAAACTAGATATATTACTTGGGTTTAAGGTATAAGCTGCTAACATTTGATCCCAAGCAGGAACACTTACATTTAATAACCCTAAATTTTTCCAAGTCGTTTTTACATCAAACCCTTTCCACCTTAGATGTCGACCTTCTAGTTTTTTTCCTAACTCTAAAAAATCGCCATCTAATAAAATTATTTTTTTCTTAGTTTGAAAGTACAAACCTCTCGTTGTTTCCAAAGCCCAAACATCAGTATATGGCTCCATCAAATCTATAGCTTCATCAACTGAACATACCACTTCTTTAAAGTTCACTTTTTTAAATGTTTTATTACTCGCTTTAGATTTTTTGACAGGGGTAGTTACTTTAACTTCTGTTTCATAGTTGTCACCTTCAGCTTTAAATAGTTTTTTTTCAAAACTTTTAAAGCCTAGATGATTAAATATATTAACTAACTTTTCTCTATTAATTGGGCTTAGCTTTAAATCATTTATTGTTACGTCAAGCTCAACACTAGTTGCTATTGTCACTAACTCTTTTGATAAATAAGCCAGGTCTTCACTTGCTATTAGCTTTGCTTTTGTCCCTTTAGCTGAAATGTTATCTATGTTTTCATAAATACCTTCTAAATCTTTATACTCAGCCAATAACTTTTGCGCCCCTTTGGGACCAATGCCTTTTACCCCTGGTACGTTATCACTGGCATCGCCAACAATGGCTAAATAGTCAATCATTTGATGTGGGTCTATCCCCCATTTATCAATGACTCCTTGCACATCATACTTATTATCTCGCATTGGATCGAACAAAGTAATTCCTGGAGCAACACATTGAGCAAAATCTTTATCACTACTAATAATATAGGTATCTAATGATTTATCTTTACCAAAATAGGCTAAGGTCCCAATAATATCATCAGCTTCAAAGCCTTTTACATCCACATGATACAAGCCAAAGGCATCTAAAATTTCACGCAAGTAAGGAATCTGTGGGACCAAGTCTTCAGGCATATCTCCACGGTTAGCTTTATATTCTTTATAGAGATCATTACGAAATGAGCCATCTATTCTGTCAAAGCAAAAAGCGACATAGTCTGGCTTGTGCTCACGTAGAATTTTAATCACCATACTTACAAAGCCATATAAAGCATTTGTAGGCTCACCCTTTTCATTTTCCATAGATGGAATGGCATAATAAGACCTAAAAACAAATGCAAAGGTATCAATTAAAAATAATTTTTTCATTGGCAGCACCTATATGAAGAAACACTATAAACGAAGTAAAATAACTTTTTACTTATAGTTGTGCTAATGTCATTAGGCTAGTTCTTTTTATAGTTTAAACTATGAATCAATTTTTTCTTTTCACCTTATCGTCTGAAAAGACAAAAATTAAATCCCCCTCTTGGGCAAGGTCAAAGCGATTCAACACCTCAAGCTCAAGAAACTCTGGGTCTGAAGCTCTAACAATTTTCATATCAAGGTCTTTAATGTCTTTAGACAAATTTTCTTTTTTTACTTTAATTTTATTTAAATTTTGGCGAAGACTTAATAACTCAAAAAAACCGCCTCTAAAAATTAAATTTGCAGCTACTACTAAAACACAAAGTAATAAAACTCTACTCGGCCTTGCTAATAAATTATTAAATGTGTTTTTTAATTTTAAAATAGACTTCATATTAAAATTATAAGTTCAACTTCCCTCAGTAACAAATAATTTAAATATTATTTTACAGACCAAAGGCTTGTCGACCTCTATATTCTGCCTTACTGCCAAGCTTCTCTTCGATTCGTAATAGTTGATTATATTTAGCCGTGCGCTCACCTCGACACAAACTACCTGTTTTAATTTGCTCACTTCCCATAGCTACAGATAAGTCAGCAATAATTGTGTCTTCTGTCTCTCCACTTCTATGAGACATTACAGTACTAAATGATGCCTGTTGTGCCATTTGCACAGCTTTTTTAGTTTCTGTTAAACTACCAATTTGATTAACCTTCACAAGTAAAGCGTTAGCGGCTTTTAACTCAATCCCTTTACCAAGTCTCTTAGGGTTTGTTACAAATAAGTCATCACCAACAATTTGTGTGTTTGAGCCATAATTTTTTGTAAATTCACACCAACCTTCCCAATCATCTTCGGAAAAACCATCTTCAATACTTTGTATTGGAAAATCTTTTTTCCAAGATTGATATATCTCACCCAATTCAGCACTTGATATTTTCTGACCTTCCCAATTGTATTTACCATCTTTAAAAAACTCTGTAGCAGCCACATCCAAAGCAAATAAAATATCGTCACCAAGTTTATAACCCGCTTTGTCCACAGCTGTACTAATTAACTCTAAAGCAGCACGATTACTCTTTAATACCGGGGCAAAACCACCTTCATCACCAACAGCAGTGGATAATGACTGGCTATTTAATATTTTTTTTAAATGATGAAATATCTCACTACCAGCTCTTAGAGCCTCTTTAAAGCTGCCTCCACCCACAGGAACAATCATAAACTCCTGCACATCTAGACCATTATTAGCATGCATCCCACCATTTAAAATATTCATTAATGGTACGGGTAACTTTAAGTTCGCTTTATCAAAAGCTAAGTATTCAAAAACATCTAAACCTTGCTCTAATGATGCTGCTTTTGCGCAAGCCATTGATACTCCAAGCACCGCATTGGCTCCCAAATTAGATTTATTATCTGTGCCATCAAGTTCAATCATTTTATTATCAAGTGACTCTTGCTCATCCACTGGTTGACCAATAAGCAAACTGGCAATTCCTTCTTTTACATTTGTGATAGCCACATCTACACTTTTACCCAAATATCGAGAGCTATCTTGGTCTCTTAGCTCATGAGCCTCATAAGCCCCAGTGGATGCGCCAGATGGAACAGCAGCGCGCCCGGTAAAGCCTGACTCTGTAGTGACTTCTACTTCTACAGTGGGATTACCTCTACTGTCTAAGATTTGGCGGGCGTGGACTTTGCTTATTTTTGACATAATTAACTCCTATTGTAGGGATTTGAATTAACAATGTGGAGCCTTCAGGCCCAGAAGCAACTAACTGTAAAGTTGCTTTATGCTCTGCCATTACAGAACTTACAAATGGGTTTTTCAAAAACTTTTCAAGTGATGCCTTAGCGATCCCCTGGCCATTATCAATAATTTCAACTTCAGCAGTGCGCGGCCGAGAACGACTCATAACTCTTATATAGCCTTTATCAGACGTGGAGCCTGAAGAAAAATCAAGAATAAGTTCAAAGAGCTTCATCAAGTTTGATTGAGAAATAAAAATATCTCGGCCAAAAAATAACATTCTATCAATATAAATATTTCTATTTTTTAATTTAGCCGACCACGTAGAAACTGCGCGATCAATAACTGAGTCAAGCTTTGATAGTTTCATATCTGAATCTAACTCACTTCCTTCAACTTTGCATTTGAAGGTTTCTATTTCTCTACGGATACTTTCAATATTATTAACGCCATCTTGAACTGTATGTGTAAAGCGCTGCCTAATATGATCCCAATCCACTCGCTTCATGGCTTCTTTGACTTGTTTATCTAGACGATTTTGCCCAACTAATAGTGTTATGAGTTGTTGAGCCCGAGTTAAGTAATCACTCATTTTTAGCATTTGATTTTGTATGTTAATTAAGGGCATATTAACAACCTTTTCTAGCTCCTCAAAAGATTGCTGGGTGCTCACCTTAGTTTTTTGAATTTCTTTAGGGTCTAATAACTGAAATTGCGACAAACGGTTTTTTAAAGTTTTGATTTCTGAGTTTTTTAAATTGTTAATCTCAATTTGATTTTCTAGTTCACGCTCTTTATTTTCTATACTTGTCAAAAGGTCTTTAACTAACTCTGGATTATAATTAGGCTCTTCGCTTTCAGTTGAAAATAGATCAGCCTGCTTTGAATGCCAGTCCACAGAAACTTTTGTACCCATCCAACTGGCTGTTGCTACTGGCTTACCCATAAAACAAGGTAGGACTTCAAAAACACTTTTCATGTATAAAGCAAATAACGGATACTCATCAGTAGTTATAGGTGACTCAAACTCAATGCTATTTGGCTTATTAATAATATGAATAACAGGTGGTGCCGGTGATACAAAGTAAGAAATAAAACGCTGAGGCTGCAAGAATATATCTTGTGGGTCCATCATCATTTTTAAAACACTATCTAGGACGCCCCAAGTTCTTAACTCATGGTTGGCTAAGCCCACTTTTTCAATTAGGGATTCACCAGGGTGGTCTGAATTAAAACGATTTTCTAGAAAGTATAAAAATTTTTCTACTTTAGGTGCTTCTAGCCAACAACTAGGGTCTCTGAGAAACTCGGCCGGAAGGTCTGTATGCTCGAACAATGGCTCAATATCAACA
>CALJPJ010000204.1 GCA_937980625.1 uncultured Bdellovibrionales bacterium | reverse complement strand
CGATAGAACCTTGGTTGTCTATGCCAAATTCAGGAAGTTGGTAAAGAATACCCTAGCTGATTTTTTTAGCTGGACAACCAATATAAACACCCGGTTGTTGAATATTTTTGACTGCTACAGCCCCCATGCCAATAGTTACATCATCACAAATGCTAATACCTTGTCTAACTGAGGAATTGCTTCCAAAATAAACTCGCTGCCCAAAATTACACAAGCCGCTTATATTAACCCCAGGAGCCGTAGTGAAATAATCATCGATCTGACAGTCATGTCCAATAGTTGTGTTTAAGTTTATATGCGCATGCTGCCCAATTTCTACATCACAGGTTATGATACAGCCAGCAGTTATAATACTTCCTTGACCTATTTTTACCCACTCAGAAATAACAGCAGTAGGGTGTATAATCGAGAAGTACTCTGTATCTCCAGGTAAAGTCTCCACAACATTAGCTCTTATTTTAGAGTCACCAATAGCAATGAAAGCTTTGTGTCTAAGGACTGAAAAATCAGATTGCTTAATAATTGGAAAGTCCAGCAAAGTGGTATTGTTTTCGTATTTGCTGTCTTCTTCAATAAAAATTATTTTATTTTCGTATTTTTTTTCTTGCTGCTTTAGTTGATCAATCAAACAAACACAAGCTTCTTTTGCAAAACCACCAGTACCAATTATAGAGTATATTTTTTCTTCATTTGCCAATATTAGCTCCTTATAAATACTTTAGTCGAAACTATATCTTATATTTACTCCGAAAATATTATTCATAAGTTGCTGGTTTCCTTTTACAGTATCTGAACCATTAGATAACTTATAATCAGTATTATAAAACTGACTACTCAAAAATGCATTTGCTCCAATATTTTTATTTATTTTGTAACCATACTCAATATTTGCATCAATAATATAGCCTTTGTCGAGGCTATATTCTGCCCCAGAACCTGAAGCCTTAATTGGGTGCTGATAACGTAAACTTAAATCTAAATCAGATTTATTATTAATTTTTTTATTTATCCCAGCCCCAATTCCAGCATTAAACAATTTACTTTTTACAACATTAAAGTTTAAATTTGAAGGGTAGGCTTCCAACAATGGTACATTATGATAATTTAAACCGTATTTGATATAATACTGTAAATCAGCATGATTAAGTTTATATATCCCTTCCAGGGATAAATTAATCCAATTAATTTTTTCATCTAAATTAATATTTGGATCTTTCATTCTACCTATGCTTTGCACATAGTTTAACTGAAAAGCATGTGACTTATTTAACCTCATTCCAACTGAAGCATAAATATTGGGCCCTTCAATAGAGTCGTGCTCTAGCTCTGCAATACTATCAATGACTTGATCATAACTACTTTGATTAACACCCGTACCTGCTTTAAACCAAAACTTTGGCAATAAGCGAGGAGGGGGCAACGAGCTGGGAAGTCGCCCGGACTCATTTATTTCATCGCTACTTAGTGGCTCTACTTGCCGCTCTTGTAGGTCTGACAGTGTCACTCCAGGTGCGAACTTATAATGTGTTACTTTAGTATATTCTCCTGAGTTATTGGCGAAGTTTTCTTCAAAAATTGAAACTGTATGATCACCAAAACTGGCTTTAACATAAAGAGGCTGCATATCAGAAGAGGATAGCTGCTGAGCTTTTGCATTCTCAGCAATAACTTTCCATTTATACTTTGCATTCGGGTAAACCATTATATAAGCTCTATTTTTACTAACAGTTACCTTTTTAATAGTATTTTTTATCAATCGGGTAACTTCAACTTTATAAGTACTAGCGTTTTTAACTCTTTCCCAGGCAAGCCTTACGGGAACTTTAACATACTCATGATGACAGACAAAATTGTCACCTATCAATGGATCAATCTTCGGGATAATTTCTTCACTAAACTCATCCAATACCTCGTTATCTGTTTTTTTAATTTCAGACAGCTTTGTCGAAACATCACTTTTATTTAAGTCTGTAGTTGCTGGGGTCGAACTTTTATCTAGTCTAAGGTTTTTTTGTTGCTCGGTATTTAATGCGTAAATATTTTGAATACTAAAGACAAAACAAAATATTAAAAGTGACAATAAGTTGCTAAATAATAAAAGTTTAATTTTTTTCACTAAAATAGTTATCGATAGAATAGGTTTTAATAATTAGCTTAAACTCTAAAAACTCTACTAAGGGTCTGCTTTTTTATTTCACAAGCTAATCTAATAGCTTGTACTTATAGATCAACCCATCATAATTGCTAATTAGTAATGTTGAGCTATCAGCCCAAGTAAACTGATTTGGCCCACGCTTTATTTTGTCTAGACCAGCAGGGGGTCCCAAACTGGTATTATTACACCACGCTTTACCACTACTTATGTCATGACAATATAATTCACCATCTGCTCTTGAATAAAAAACCATTGACAAGTCTTCTTTAAAAATAAAATTATATATATCTTCACTCGATGTAAAAAGTGTTCCTAATGTTGAGTTTGTATTATCTGCTGGGTTATTAATATACCTGAGGCTAGCTCCTTCAACAAAGTACAGCCTATCTTGTGAGCTTATATATTGCACATAGCATTTATGGTTATTCAAACATATATCATCAATAGAAGCATCTTTAACCATGCCCGGAGTATTATTATCTGGTGAACTTACAGTGCCAGTGTCCCCCATAACATGAGTAACTAAATTTGCAGCAAAATCAAAATACTTTATAACGGGTGTATCTATTGGATTAGAGCTATTTTTGTATCTACCAATTAAAAATAAACCACTATCTTTAAATGTAAAATTTTGCAAGCCACCTTGGACATGAGCTCCGTATAAATTAGCTGCCGAACCATCAGCTGCATCATGAAAAAATGAAGCATTATTTTGAACTTTAACTACTTTTTTATCGGCATCAACAGTCAAAACTCTATTTTGATACTTTGTATAAGGTAAGCCATTAACAAAAGCTAAGGGCATCGCATTACCGCCAGAGTAGGCCACCCCTAAACTTGAAGTTTTTGAGAGTTGATCTCCAGTTTCATAAGTGATCGATTGTCCTTTTTGCGAACCAAAGATCTTATTAACTAGGTGAGTGGATGGGTCTATATGACCCAATACTAAGCCCCTTTGCTCCAAAAAATATAAGCCAGTTGGAAACGATGCTTGGTTAGCCTCTGTATTCTTCTTATAATGAATCCCAGAGAATAACCCCCGCATTGTAGACTTATCTTTTCCATCACCATAAAAAGGGTGGTTACCGGCAATAGTATGTACCTCATTACTATTATCTACATATCTTATCCTATAATCACGATTAGAGTTTGCTTTGGGACCATCCATAAATAACACTGTTCCAATGGCGTTACTGTCTAGCGTAT
>CALJPJ010000203.1 GCA_937980625.1 uncultured Bdellovibrionales bacterium | reverse complement strand
ATCGGCCGCTTTGGCCCCTATGTTGTCCATGATGGCGATTTTAGGTCAATCCCAAAAGATGAAAATGTATTTGAAATTACTCTTGAGAGGGCTTTAGAGTTACTAGCTATGCCTAAGAAAAGAGGTCGAAGTTCAGCACTTAAAGAGTTGGGTAATTACCCTGGCACTGAAGATAAAATTGCTGTTTTTTCTGGAAAGTATGGACCATATTTGAAGTGTGGAAAAGTAAATGTATCCATTCCTGAAGATATTGATCACACCAAAATAGAACTGGAAAAAGCTGTTGAATTACTTGCAGATAAGGTTTCTGAATCTGTAGAAAAAGCCTCAAAAAAGAAGAAGGCAAAAAAGAAAAAGAAAGCAAAAACAAAGAAAAAAACAGCTAAAAAGAAGACTAAGAAAAAGGCCACCAAGAAAAAAACAACTAAAAAGAAAACAGCGAAGAAAAAAGCTAAAAAGAAGACTTAGTTTTAATATGAAATTATTTCTTATTGTAAATTGATTTAGTTTCATAGTCTAAGTTATTAATACTATTAAATAAATTAGCATTGCTTAACAAGCCATTATTTGCTACTTATTAGTGCACTACAAGGGTTTGAAAGCTATGCCAATTTGGGAAAAAAATTATAAGTTTAAAGGGCAATTAGAGTTTGATATTGATAAGCCTTTTGAAAAAGACCGCAATCATCAACAAGGTGGTCGAAGCTTTTACTTTTTTGATTTTGATGAAAATATTGCTTTTTTAAATACTTCTACTGTTATTTTTCACAAAAAAACTAACCAAACTAAAAACTTAACAGGTAAAGAGTTTTCCATTTTTCAAAAAGATATTGGTGTAAAAGGTTTGTATAAAGACTATAAAATTGAACCTAATGATGAGACTGGAAGTTTTCGAAATTATCGTGATCAAAAAATTCCTAAATTTTTAGAGCTTCTAGGAAAAAAACAAAGCTTTATTTCTGATTTAGCTTTAACAATTAAAAGTGCTGATCGAGCTTGGCAAGGCCCTTCTTGGAGTTGTTTTTATCATGCAGTTTATAATAAAAGGCCAATTGCTCTAATTACTGCTCGTGGACACTCACCAGAAACTATACGTGAGGGAATTAAACAGCTAGTTAAACACAATTTACTTCCGTATGAGCCTAATTACTTAGGGATTTACCCGGTAAATCACCCTGAAACCAAAGCAGCTCTGATTGGTGATGAAACAACTAAGGATGTTTCTTTTTTAAAAAAACTTGCTATTAAAGATGCTTATAATAAAGCTATTGAAATATATGGAGACAAACCACATCGGTTTGGTATGTCAGATGATTGCCGTTTTAATATTGAAACGATCACCGAGGCAATGCAGGAGTTAAAAACTGAAAACCCTAAAGTTTCATTTTTTGTTATTGAAACTTCTGGTGGTAAGTATATCAAAAAAGAATTATCTCCATTGTCGCCAACAGTTGCTCCAGTTAAAACAAAACAGCTTGAGTTTACTGAAACTTCAACGTCTTAAAAAATAACACTCCATTGACAATCCAAGTGTATTTTTTTGTTACTCTAGACTAGTAAAAAATCCTATGGCCCTGGACCTAAGCATGGCTTTGTTTGGGGCCCTTTTTGAGTTCGCAAAAAAAGAGCTTTAAATATAGGCTAAGGTAATTTTTTTGTATTTGGAGAATGTTTAAATGCTGACATAGTGTTAACATTTAATTGGCTGTTGCTAAGTCTAGAATATTAAAATCATTAGAGTTTATAGATAACATGGCCGATTAGTTTTTTGAAAATTGTAAATATACATAGACTAAAAAGGAATTCACATGAATCAAATCAAATACATTTTGTTAGTTCTCTCTTCATTATTTTTTTTCACTGGATTTGCTGAGGCTCAATTATTAAAAAAGAATCCGTTTAAACAGTTAGAGTTAAACTGTAAACATTTAGACCCCATTCAAAAATCTTATTTAAACCGTCATATTAACCATAATAAGCTCACTAAAAACTTAGAAGCTAAAACAGTAAAAAAGTTTATAGAAAGTTTAGATCCTTCTAAAGTATATTTATTGGATGCAGATGTTAAAAAAATTAAAAAAGATATGGGAAGTATATTTGCTAAGGTGGCAAGACGTGAATGCAAAGTTATAGAGCAGGCACAAAAAATATTTGAAAAAAGGATGAAAGAAAGAGTTGCCTTTGTGAAAGGGTATTTGAAAAAAGGCTTTAAGTTTAATAAAAAAACCTCTTTAGTTTTAGATTCTGATAAACGATCTTATGGAAAAACTTTGAAAGAATCACAAAACTATCATAAAAAATACCTACAGTTTCAAGTGGGTAATTATATTTCTAGTGGCGATAGTGAAAAAGAAGCTAAAGAAAAAGTTCAAAAAAATTATGATAGATTATTAAAGAAAGTGTCTAAAAATAGAAAGGATGATTTATGGACTTCTTATTTAAACGCATTTTCAAGATCATTAGATCCTCATTCTAGCTATTTCTCTAAGGAAATGTTAGAGGACTTTAGGATTTCAATGAGCTTATCTTTAGAGGGGATTGGTGCCACATTAAGCTCTAAAGATGGCTTTACAGTGATAGAGCAGCTTGTACCGGGTGGAGCTGCTTTTAGGTCAGGTCAATTAGAGCCAAAAGACAAAATTATTGCCGTAGGCCAGGGAAAGTCTGGAGCTATAGAGAATGTCATTGAAATGGAGCTTCGTGATGTTGTTCGTAAAATTAGAGGTAAAAAAGGGACTATTGTTCGCTTAAGTATATTAAGAGAATCAAGTAAGAAAAATAAACGTTTTATGGTTCAGCTCATTAGAGACAAAATTAACTTAGAAGAAGATGCGGCATCAATTTCTTATTTTGACCGAAAAGTTAAAGGGAAAGATACAAAAGTTGGTTTAATTAACTTGCCTTCTTTTTATGCTGATGGATCGAAAAATGGTAGGTCTGCTGCTAATGATATAAAAAAGTTAATTGATGAAGCCAAAAAGAAGAAAGTTTCTGGTTTAGTTTTAGATTTATCGCAAAATGGTGGTGGATCACTAGATGATGCTGTTAAAATTGCTGGTCTATTTTTTAAAGTGGGCAATGTAGTTAAGCAATCCAGTAGAAATCCTCAAGAAGCTGAAATAGAGTTGGCTGATGATGATAAAGCTGTAAACTTTACTGGCCCACTTGTCGTGTTAACTAGTAAAGTGAGTGCGAGTGCATCTGAAATTGTTTCTGGAACACTAAAAGACTACAAGCGCGCTATTATTGTTGGTGGTAAGAAAACTTTTGGTAAAGGAACTGTCCAGTCAGTGGAACAGCTTTACCCAGGTTTAGGAGCTTTAAAAACAACTGTTGGAATGTTCTTTACTGCTGGAGGGTCATCTACTCAGCATCGTGGAGTTGCAGCAGATATAGTACTACCAAGCTCTTACGATGTGGCAGATATTGGTGAAGATACATTAGATTATTCATTGCCGCCGAAAAAAATTAAATCTTTTTTGACTAAAGATGCTTATGTCACATCAGGTAAAGACAAATGGAATCAAGTGAGTGCTAGTTTAATTAAAAAATTAGGAGCTGAGTCGACCAAGCGAGTGACTAAAAATAAAGATTTTAATAAAATTATTAAAGACTTAGCAAAAGCCAAAGCTAAGAATAAAGTGATTAAAGTGAGTGAGTTATTTGAGAAAAAAGATGATAAAGATAAAAAAGAAGCTGATGAAAAAGGTGGTGTTAAAAAGAAGCATGACCCTGCCATAGCGAAAAAAGAAAAATTAGAAAAGTATAAAAAGCGAGCTGATATCCAAGAGTCATTAAATATTTTATTTGATTTTATTAAGTATGAAAAAAATCCAATTAAAATTTCAGCAAGTAAATAATCTATAAAGATTAATTTAATTTTTTAAAGACCTCGCAATCTTGTGAGGTCTTTTACATTAAGAACAACGTACAAGATTTTTTATTAATTAGAGATAAAATAAAATTGCATCTTGGAAAAAATCTAAAATGAAAGATACCATTATTCTTGCTGAATTATATCATTTACATAACTTTCCTTTAATTGAAAAGAAAGTAACGGCCTAGATAAAAAAATATTACTTAAAAGAAAATAGTTAATTTACTAAATTATTTCAAAAAAAATACTATTTACGGGCCTAGTCAAATCTAATTTTAGTTTTATTAACTGGGCCAGCGTTCCAATTAAAGCCATGAAAAAAAACGTCATGATTAGTTCCGCTAGTATCGGCACTACCCCCATGGTAGATTGTAAACCAAAATGCTATGTTATGATATTCTGGATTATTAGTAAAATTTAAATTAGTGGCGCGACCAGCCGGAGCACCATCAATAAAGAGTTCGAGTATGCCATTGGACTTTCCAATGTCGTTTAATTTTACATGATGAGTAATTGTGTGCCATTTATTATCAGTAATTTTATGTTTACCTGCAATCATTTGCCCAAAGTTTCTTAAGCCAGTTTGGGCCGGTACAATATTTTTTTTATTGATACATGGGTGATCACTAGCTTTTGTATTACCTTGAAAATTTTTATTATCCTTGTGGTAAGCATAAATTCGGTAGAGACCACTATTTGCACTAGTTGGTTTTGAAATTATTGTTCGAGCTGACCAGGACTTACATAGCCCTGCCCAACCACCTCCATTGCCGCCAGCAGCACCATAGGAACCACCATTGTGATGCCCGGAAAACCCCGGAAGTTTTACCCCATCAGTTGGAGTCCAATTTGTGCCGAGTTGAATTTGGTAGGAGGCCCAAGCCTCTTTAATTTTAGTGTCAAGAAGAAGCTTTCGATGGGCGCCATTATTTTTTAGTGGTGAGATAACAACTCTTTGCCAGGATTTGACTTTGCCTCCTGGAGAGGTGCTGCCATTAACTCCTTGCCAGTTTCCCTCTTTTAGAAATTCAGGTCCTCTAAATTTATTAACTGTATTTTTTTTATGAGTGAATTGACTAAAATTTACATAATTTGCCTGATAAATATTAGTAACTTCTTTTGGTGCTTTCTCTGTAGCGAATGTGCTTATAGCTGATTTGTAGCTTTTACCTTCGAGATCTTCAGCGATTATTTGATAGTAGTATGTAGTGTTTTCTAATAAGTTTTTTATTTGATGATTGTGTAAGTTGATATATGAATTTTCTTTGTACTGGACGCTACCTAACTTGTTATCTAGTCCATATTCAATATATGCAGTAGATGCCTTACTAATGCTCCATTCAACGGTAGCAGAGTTGGATGTTACCTCAATATTTATGCTTTGATCATTAATAATAACTTGTTCAAATAGTTTTATTTTTTCTTGAGTTTTAAAAACGTGTACATCAGATGTAAACTTATAGCCATCACGTGTTTGGCTGGAGATTTTATAAAAGTACTCTGTGTTAGGCTTTAAGTCATTTAGTGTGAAAGTATGTATGTTTTGCGTATAAGTTTCATCTACTATTTTTTTGTTGAGATTAAATTTACTTAAGCCAAATTCTAATTTACTCGATGTCTTTTTGCTCTGAGCCCATTCTATTTTTATTTGAGTTGGATTTAACTTTGTAATAATAATTTCATTTTCTTTTATAACTTCAAGTTTAGGCTCTGAATCAGGTTGTGGTGCAGATTCAGATCTTGTGGTTATATTTTCAGTTAGTGAAGGGCTTGTGTTATTCGTATTTTGTTGAAATTCTCCATCACAGTTTTGATAAAATATAATAAGCCCAGTAATTAATATGGTATGAGCTATGACTCTATAATTAAACATGAAAATTCCCCTTCAAGTATTATAGCAGCTGAGCAGTTTTGTCCTAGAAAATTTAGTGAATTTCTCATTTTGAGAGTTTGATGCTTGCTTTGTAGCTAATATTAGCAATTATACTTGTGCGTAAAATATTAGCTATTTTAAGTGTATTGTTCAAATAAGCGTTATGAACTTGTTTTAGGAGCTAAATACAGTGCAAGTTTATAAATCTTCAATAAACCAGTGACAAATTGATGGTAATTCACTATCTTTCACTCTTAAAAATTAACGGTTGGGGAATATTTTGGCTACACAAAGAGCATCTCAAAGTAGATCTAAAACTAAATCAAAAACTAAAAGCGGTAGCTCTGGTTTGCCGTTATCTAAAGGTGAGTTAACTAAAATACATGATTTAATGGTTAAGGCTAGAGCTTTAGAAGAGCGAATGATTAAAATTTATAAAGTAGGCGAGGCTTACTTTTGGATTGGTGGCCCTGGAGAAGAAGCTTTTGGCGTGCCATTGGGTATGTTAGTGAATAAAGGGCAAGGGTTTGACCATGACTGGATGCATTTACATTATAGGTGCTCTCCAACTTTAATAGCTATGGGGATGGATTTTTTGACACCAATTCGACTTATAATGAATAAAGCTACTGATAAGTGCACTGGTGGTCGTAATTTTTCAAACCACTATAGTTTTCCTGAATGGAATGTGGCGCCAGTGACCTCACCAATTGGGGTTCAGTATTCAATAGCAATTGGTACAGCTTGGGCGCAAAAAAGACGTAATGCTAAGGGAATTACTGTCATTACAGGTGGAGATGCCGGAAGTGCTGAAGGTGATTTTGCTTCAGGATTAATTTGGGCCTCACGTAAAGGCAACGAGCTGCCAATGTTAATCACTGTGCAGAACAATAAGTGGGGAATTTCAACTCACTATGATGAGCAACATGGAGAAAGCCATGTCTCAGATAGAGGAATTCCTTTTAAAATGAGAACTGCAGTTATTAATGGCAATGACCCTATAGAGTCTTATATCCGTTTGGGTGAAGAGATGGCCTATATTCGTAAAACAGGAAAACCAGTTGTTTTAGAGGCCAGTGTTTCTCGCTTGTTTGGTCATTCATCAGCTGATGGTTTAAACCCTAGAGATGAGCTAGATTGTTTAGAAGAGTTTGAGAAAGTACTGCTAAAAAAAGATGTTTTAACTGAGCAAAAAATTAAACAAATAAAAGATGATTATCACAAAGAAGCTCAAGCTGCTCAGGTTAAAGCTAGAGGGGAGTTGAGCCCAGAAGCCACTACTATTTGGGATCATTACTATGTAAACCAAGAAAGCGGTGATTGGAGGAACTTCTAATGGCTACATTAACTCAAGCTATTCGTATGGCTCTTCATTATGGTGAGAAGCATTTAGATGTAAAAGATATTTTTGGTCAAGATGTTGGCCCACCAATGGGGGGAGTATTTACGGCGACCCAAGGGCTTGAAACTGCTTGGAACACTCCATTAGATGAAAGAGGAATTGTTGGTGCTGCAATGGGTATTGCTATGACGGGTGATCGTTGTGTAGCAGAAATTCAATTTTGTGATTATATATTTAATACTATAGATTTACTAAAAATTGCCGGAAATACAAATTGGGTAACTAATGGTAATGTGTCATTACCTTTAGTTTTAATGACTCCAGTGGGGGCAGGTATTAGAGGCTCGATTTACCATAGTCATAGTTTTGATGCTATTGCTTCTCGTTTAGCTGGTTGGAAGGTCGTTATGCCCTCTAACTCCCTGGACGCTTATGGCTTAATGCTCTCAGCAATTAAAGATCCTAACCCAGTAATGTTTTTAAAGCCAAAAGCTTTGATGCGTGTTCGTGGACAAGAGTTGATTCCAGGTGAGCCAGATAATGAAAAAGTACTAAAAAGTATGATTGATAAACCAGTTGGCAATTCTGACGGCTGGAAGGCAAAATGGCCTAAGCTTAAAGAGCACTTTGTAGAAATTGGCAAAGGTAAAATAACCCGTATTGGAAAAGCAGCTACGGTTGTAACTTACGGTCGTCATGTATTAATGTGCAATCAAGTTGCAGATGATTTAAAAAAAGAAAAGGGCATTGATTTAGAGGTTATAGATTTAAGGTCAATTTACCCTTATGATTGGGAGATCATTAAAACATCTGTTAAAAAAACCGGTCGGGTGATTTTTGTTAACGAGGATACAGAAGTGACTAACTTTGCCGAACACTTAAGTTACCGAGTAACCCAAGAGCTCTTTTACGAATTAATGGCAAGACCAAAAGTTTTGGCAGGTAAAAATTTACCGGGTATTGGTCTTCATGCCAACCTTGAAGAGGCATCTGTTCCTCATGTTCCAGAAATTAAGTCTGAAGTTATAAGTTTATTACAAGAAATACCTTAAAGGAAAGCTAAGTATGTCATTAGAATCTAATCCCAAATCAAGTTTTGATAAATACTACTATTACCAGGAGTCAGTTCAGTCTCCAGATAATGATGTTTTATTTTTACAAAAAGCATATAGAACTGAAAATGATGGTAATGACCCAACAACATTGCGAGAAGATTTTTGTGGTACCTTTGCTATATGTTGTGAATGGTCACAGTTAAATGAAAATTATAAAGCCATAGGTATAGACCTGGATGATGAGCCAATTAATTATGGTAAAAACCATTATTTAAGCCAGCTTTCTGATGAACAACAATCTAGAGTAGAAATTATTAAGCAGAATGTACTATCACCAGAAGTACCAAGTACTGATATTATTGTTGCAGTTAATTTTTCATATTTTATTTTTAAAGAACGACAAAAATTAATTGAGTACTTTAAAAACTGTAAGAAGAGTTTAAATGAAAATGGTATTTTTGTAATGGACTGTTTTGGTGGTTCCCAGTGTATGGAAGAAAATGAAGAAGAAACAGAGCATGATGACTTCAGTTACTTTTGGGATCAAGATAGCTTTGACCCAGTAACTAATGAAGCCATGTTTTATATTCATTTTCAAAAAGATGGTGAAGCCAAGCAAGAAAAAGTTTTTAAATATGATTGGAGAATGTGGAGTATTCCAGAGCTAAAAGACTGTTTAAAAGAAGCAGGTTTTTCAGAGACCAAGGTTTATTGGGAAGGCACGGATGATGATGGCGAGGGCGACGGAGTCTTTGAAATTGTAGAAAAAGGCGAGGAATGTGAAGCCTGGGTTGCCTATTTAGTTTCTAAGTAGTTAAAAACACTTTTAAATAGGTGTTTATATAAAATATTGACGCAAAGCAGTAAAAATGATAATTAAGATCCTAAGTTTTAAATAACGAAGGGAAATTCATGGCTTTGAAGTTAAGAGTAATAATATTAGTATTAAGCTTTTTAGTGACTGCAAAGTCCTGCATGATGCCTGTTTATGCCTCAAATAAAACGGAAACTAATGGTCAAACGATTAAGGTTATTATTACCCAAATCTATGGATAAAATTTAAATAAATTTCTTTATTGCCTTCTCTAGAGTACGTTTACGGCAGCATCGCGTCTTTGCACTTCGTCACCTTTTAGGTGACGCAGATGCAGATACGCGAAGCGCGACACGACACT
>CALJPJ010000202.1 GCA_937980625.1 uncultured Bdellovibrionales bacterium | reverse complement strand
AAAAACCAAGCTATTTACTCTGACACATTAAAAGCTGCTATTGATGACTTACACCAACAAATACAATTATTAGTCATTGCCACAGAATCTCGCTTTAAACTCAGTCTTAATAATATTTATATTGTCGGCGGCGTGAGTCGGATTAAAAATATTGGCGCTTATTTAACACAAAAGCTAGAACGTCCGGTTAATCGACTAAAAGAATTTAGAATGAATCCATTTGTTGAGCTCGAAGCTGGAGCTAAGTATGGAGTCAACGGAGGTCCAGCTATTGGATTAGCCATGGAGGCTTTTAAAAAACCAATTAACCCAGCAAGTAATTTATTAAAAGATGAGTTTGCTCAAAAAAGTGAAAAATGGCAAAATTTTTGGGCCAAATGGTCGACAACAGTTAAATATGCTGCTGCCATTTTTGTAATCGTTCTCACTTACGGCATCATTAGAGATAATATTACTAACAATATGAAACTACAAGCAGCAAAGGCTTTAAAAAAACACGGACAAAAAATTGCTGGCTTACCTAAATCTAAAGCCAACTCAAGAAATATTAAAAAGTTTATTAAAAATCAAAAAAGTGAATTAAAAGCAATTAAGATGGCTGAAAAAGTTAAAGGTATAGGCTCTGCACTTGATATTATTAAAAAAATCTCAACCGGTGTTCCCGGCAAAAGAAATATTAAACTCAATGTAAAAAAATTAGATATTGTTAATGGGTATTTTCAAATTGAAGGAGAGGTTGCGACCCGTTCACAACTCAAACAAATTGAGTCTAGCCTTAAAGGTGTTGCTAGTGATGGAAAAGTTAAATCCTCAACAGCAACTTTTAAAAAAACTCCAGGACGTATTCCTTTTTCTTATCGTGTTAACTTAAACATTGAAGGCGGCGCCTAATGGGTTTAGAAGACATCAAAGACCAAGCCATTGAAAAGTTTAATCAAGTTAAAGAGCAACTCAGTGAAAACCCTCACGTAAATACTATTAAAGAAAAATATGAAACTCTGCCAGTGCAAACACAAAAAATCTTAATGATTGTGGGTTGCATTTGTTTAGCTCTTTTTTTGCTTTATATTCCCTACTCATACTTAAGCTCTTCAAGTGACAACATTACTAACTTCAATAATAACCGTAGCTTAATCCGACAAATGTTTAAATATGGCCAAACACCAAAAGGAAAAGGCTCTTTACCAACCACTTCAAATTCAAGCTCCATTGTTGGTCAAGTTCGTTCATCCATGGGGCGATTTGACTTATTACCCAATCAGATTGTAACTATCGAAGAGCTTCCAGTGAAAGACTTAGGTAAACCTTTAACTAAAAAACCTATTATACAGGTTGGGATAAAAGCAAAATTCAGGCAACTAAACATAAAACAAGTTGTAGACATTGGTTTTCACCTGAAGCAGTTTCGTAGCCACATAAAGCTTGTTGGTACAAATGTTAAAGAAGATCGTGAAAAGCCTCAATACTTTAATGTTGAATACAAGCTCGCTAGTTATTCCTTTCCTGTGAAAAAAGTACCACTTGATAAAAGTAGTAACAAAAAAAAGAAGAAGAAAAAGCGTAAAAAAAGAAAATCACGTAAATAAGGAAAAACTCATATGTCTAACGTTATTCAAGTTATACTTGGTTTTATAAAAAGTATTTTTAAATTTCATAAGCTCAAAATACTTTTAATTTTTACCTCTGCTATATTATTTTCAGTTTTGCTATTTCCATACTCTGATTTAGCTGATTTTACCACAGCCCAAGTTTCTAAACTCACAAAAAACCAAGTCTTTTTATCATTTGATGATATGGGAATTGGCCTACTACCTACCCCGTCTGTTGACTTGGAACAAGTTCAAGTAGAAACAGCGCAGATTTCAGGGTTAAAGGTTTCGTCACTCTCTGTGTCACCATCTATTGCTGCATTACTTTCTTTTAAAAAAGGGGTTTCAATAGCTGCTGAAGGTTTATTAAAGGGAGACTTAAACTTAGTTTACAAAGAAGGAGACTTAGTTAAAGGAAAAAAAGAAATTCGCAATCAAAATATTGATGCTGACTTTGAAAAAGTTGAACTCTCTGAGGTAGAAGATCTGTACCCCTTACCTGTAAAGCTCAAAGGTCGTGCCTCAGGTGAGTTAAATGTTAAACTAGATCCAAGCTACACAAACCAACCCGATGGTAAAACAGAAATCAAAATAAAAAACTTTATTATGCCCTCAACTTCAGTCAACACACAAATGGGCCCTATTGATATTCCTGAAATTAAATTTTCAGAAGTAAAACTACGTGGTAAATTATCTAACTCAAGCTTTAATATTGAAGAGGTTCTGCTAGGCAAAACCTCTGATGCTATTCATGGTAAAGTTCGTGGTAAACTCACAATAAAAATTAAACGTTTTGGAGCAAAAGTAGCTCCTGTGTTTGGAGCCTATAATTTTGACATATCTTTAAACATTAGCAAGAAAAAGGCCTCTGAGTTATTTTTCTTAACTATTTTAGATGATTATAAACAAAATACAAACAAAGGTTCCAGGTACCTTTTTGCCATTAATGGTTCGCGCTTTGGTCCAACACCTAATATGAAGTCAACCCAACCATTTTAATGTGCTAAAGAAGTACAGAGCTTTGGTCTTATTTTTTAACTTATACTCAGTTGAACAAAATTTATGAACTAAAACGGAATATCTTCTGACGCTTCAAACGAAGGTTCTGGTCCAAAATCATTTGGTGCCGGCGGCTGCGAAGACTGCTGTTGTTGGGATCCTAAAAACTGTACATTATTTGATACGATTTCAGTGGTATATCTTTTTTGTCCTTGTTGATCTTCCCATGAGCGAGTTTGCAGTTTACCTTCAATATAAACTTGTCTACCTTTTGATAGATACTTCCCACAAAGTTCTGCTTGTTTTCCCCAAGCTACAATTCTATGCCACTCAGTGCGCTCTTGCTTTT
>CALJPJ010000201.1 GCA_937980625.1 uncultured Bdellovibrionales bacterium | reverse complement strand
GAAACTAAGGCTATTAGAATCTCTAATGATAACAATTTCATCAAATAATTCTGGGAACTCTAAATCAGTTTAAATTATAATGTGCGGAGTTCTACCGTAGAGAGCTGTATGAGTACATTATGATTTAAACTGATTTAGAGTTCCCAGAATTATTTGATGAAATTGGAATGAATTAGGTTAAAATATTTTTTTGATATTCTCTAAAGGGCGCCCAACAACTGCTGAGTTTGACATTACTAGTATTGGTCTTTCAATTAGCTTTGGGTGTTCAGACATTGCAACATATAACTGCTCTTCACTTTTAGACTTGAGATCCATTTCTTTATATATAGATTCTTTTGTTCGAATAAACTGACTTGGCATTAAATTTAATTTTTTAGATAAGCTTTTCAAATCATCAACAGTTAAATTATCTTTTAAGTAATTAATAACTTCAAAGCTGATTTTTTTATCATTTAAATATTTAAAGGCTTCTCTGCTTTTTGAACACCTTGGATTGTGTAACAACTTTATTTTCATTTCGTCTACCCTTTTAGATCATAAATTAGCTATTTCTTTTTCTTATAGCATCAATAAATAAATACTTTGTAATTTAATCTGTATATTATATTATTATATATATGAATAGTTGCATAATTTGTAAAATCTTAAATAACGAAATACCCTCTCATAAAGTTTATGAAGATCAACATAACATTGCCTTCTTAGACATATTCCCTTATAGCCAAGGACACACATTAATTGTACCAAAGAGGCACTGTGCTAATTTCTCTGACTTAACTGACGATGAGGCTTCCCGGTTAATAATTACAGGAAAAAAAATTTTAAATGCAATACATGACACAGATATTTTATCGCAAGGCGCAAACCTTTTACTAAATGAAAATGAAGTGGCCGGGCAAGAAATCATGCATGCTCACTTACATATAATACCTCGTAATCCTGGAGATTCTATTAAACTAGGAGCAAGTTCAAGACTAAACCAAAATCAACAACAAGATTTAAAAAAAGTTTGTGATAAAATTATATCAACTATTCGCTAATATTAAATTGACTTAGTTACCACGCCATTGAAACAATATTTAAAATAAATATGTATATGGAGGTACTAATGCGTTTAATATTTTTATTACTAATAGTTTCTTTTTCTTTACAAGTCACCGCTTACCAGCAAAACGAATACCTTGTTAAAGCTGACAAACAATACATTACTAATTTGAGCCTAGATTTCACACGCTCCAGTGAGGTTATTAGAGATGATATTTTACTCATAAACCTTACAGAAGATGAAGCCTCTTTACTTAAAAAAAATCCAGAAGTAGCATTAGTTGTTGAAAATAGAGACCTGCATTTATTTAAAACACCAAACGACTTAAATAAAAAACTATGGGGCCTAAATAACCCTAGAAAAAGTAGAGCTGCCATTGACATTAACGCTCCAGAAGCTTGGGACATTACTACTGGCTCGAAAGATGTGATTGTTGCAGTGATTGATACGGGAGCAAACATTAACCATGATGACCTGATGGACAACTTATGGGAAAACGAAGCTGAGTTAAATGGCATAGCTGGTGTTGATGATGACAACAATGGGTATATAGATGATATTTTTGGTTTTGACTTCCCCAAAAACACTGGTGCACTAGGCGACAGAGTTGGGCATGGAACTCATGTGTCTGGCACAATTGGCGCTAAAGGAGATAACTCATCAGGTGTTGTTGGAGTAAACTGGGATGTTAGTCTAATGATTTTAAATATGTTCCCTGATCGAGGACAAGGGCAAGTTGATGATGCCATTAAAGCTATTGATTATGCTGTTGCAAATGGAGCTCAGGTTATAAATGCATCCTGGGGAGGACCAGCACCCTCAAATGATGAAGAAAAAGAAGAATATCAATTGTTATATGAGGCTATCGAAAGAGCTGGAGAAGCTGGTGTCACTTTTGTCGCTGCAGCAGGAAATGATCGTGATGATGCAGACATAACCCCTATGTTTCCAGCGGCCTATGATCTTGATAATATTATCTCTGTTGGCTCAATGGACTCTCGTGGAAGAGCATCATTTTTTTCGAACTATGGTAAAGTTTCAGTTGATGTATTTGCACCTGGCTCAGGCATAACAAGCACAACTGCTAATGGACGAACTGGCTCAATGTCTGGAACTTCTATGGCTTCACCACATGTAGCTGGAGTTGTTGCTCTCATGCTTTCTGTTGATGAAAGCTTAAATACTGATGAAATAAAGTCAGCACTGATTAACACTTGCACTCCAAATAAATCTTTAAAATCTAAGTCTGTATGCGCCGGACATGTGAATGCTCATGCCGCGATTATGGCAATAGAGTAAAAACCAGGTGTCGAGCTAGTTAAATTATAACTAGCTCGCTTGGGTTATATATATTGTATGAAAGTTTATCACTCAAACTATCGTAATATAAATCATAAACAATTTCTTCTCCAAAAATTGATCTAAATCTTACTCTAAAATTTAAGTTTTGTATTATTATTTCAATACAATACTTTTCTTTTGTTTTATCAAATGATTTAAAAAAGAAATGATCCGGAAATAAGTTAGAATTTTCATTTATCTTTTTCTCAATATCATTCACCTTATCTATATAATGGTCATGGCTCGTCCTGGTATATAGTTCACTTTTTTTTAGTGATTGCTCTCCCAATACAAGCATATTAGTTGAAATTATCTTACTTTCACTATTAAAACTATACGTCCAAGATGAAATGAACGAATCACCTTCTACTCTTGTTACTATTGGACAATACAACTTAGCCAAACTTTCATTACTTATAAAAATATAACTTTCTAAGTCTACTTCTGAAAAATTATATTTATTTGTAATATCTTGGTAAACTATTTTTTTAAATTTTCCCAATTACTTCTCTTTACTTGAAAGGTTGAATTAATAAACTAAAAATTGATAATTTTTTTTGATCTCTAAACTCACTTAAACCAAGATCCATTACTTTTGGGTCGCCTTTTGGCTTATCAACATAAGAACCAAACAACTTATCCCAAAATGAAAATGAAAAGCTATAATTTGAATTGGTTTCACTAACAATAACAGAGTGATGAATTCTGTGCATATCAGGTGTCACGATCATAAAACGAATTAAGCGTTCAACTTTTTTCGGGAGTGTAAAGTTTGAGTGGTTAAATAATGATGACGTACTCAAAATGATTTCAAAAATTAAAACTGCAAGTGGAGGAATACCAATCGCAATTATTAATCCGACCTTAATAACATATGACATCATTATCTCTAAAGGGTGAAATCTAACTCCTGAAGTTGTATCAATATGAAGATCAGTATGGTGAACTCTATGCAACTTCCACAAAATTGGTATTTTATGAGTTAACCTATGTTGCCAGTAAATAAGCATATCCAGTAAAAGTATCGACGAAATAACAACTAAAATATTTTGAAAGCTCAAAAATGATACATTATTAATTAGTCCCCAATTAGACTTAACTGACAAATTTGCTAATTGCACTAAACTAATAGGAATAAGTATTTTTATAAAAATAGAATTTATGAAACCTAAAAAAATATTCGTATACATCCTTGCAGAAAAATTATTGTATTTTCTATAGGAAAAAATTATTCCCACTATCAATAAAATTATAAGTGATGAAATAAAAATATATGACCTTATTAAGTTTTCTTGTAAAATTGAATCTAGCATCTAAACCTTAAATATCAACAACTGTAATATTTCCTTTTTTTAAGGATTTAATACCTTTCGGTATATTGTCAACAATTTCATTTTGTAAAGCCTGTAAAATATTCTCCTTAAGAAAGCTACGACTGCAAACTAGACTCACTTCACGACTTGGTACCAAACCAGAAAATGATTTTAAATAATTGTCTCTCTCTTCTTTACTTAAACCTATTGTCGCAAGGTATGGCAGTAAGGTGTAACCAT
>CALJPJ010000200.1 GCA_937980625.1 uncultured Bdellovibrionales bacterium | reverse complement strand
AATGACAACCAACAGTACTTTTTAGAAAAAGCTGAAGAGTTTGGCTCAATTTCAGATACATTAAATATTAACTTAAAAATGGCGAGCTACCCGCACACACAATGGATGCTTGGTCAACTCACTGCTAAACTCACTCGTATTTCAAATACACCGTTGGATGAGAAAAAGCTGGTTGAAAAACAAAAGCCTTTAAATGATTTTGAAAAATCTTGGAAACTCCCCTCTGAAATGCTAGTTCCTATGGCTCCCGACGTGGGAACAAGTACGAACTTAAACCCGGCAATGGATGGAAAAGTATACGGCCCAAACCTAACTGATGATTTAGAGTCTGAGTTTAATGTTAAGGACACAAAACGTCCTGATTTAGTTCCTGGTGATGAAAAGAATGATCGTTTTATTCGATTCGATATTGCTGAAGCTAATGTCATGTCATGTATGGGCTCTTACGGAAAAATGAGAGAGATTTTAGGAATACCTCTTATACCACTTATGACTGTTTATGACTTCTTTGTTAAACGAGCCTTAGATCAGTTTTTTTATAACTTATATTGGAAGTCCAGTTTTATATTAGTTGGAACTCCATCAGGGGTAACTTTATCTCCTGAAGGGGCTCAACACGGTTGGAAATCTGACATTCAAATCCCAAACCAAATTACATGGGAGCCATTCTACTGCCAAGAGCTTGATTGGATTTTTGCCGATGCTATGAAAAGACATATTATGAATGATAACGAAGGACGAAGCGGAGTTTTCATTCGAGGTGTAACTCGTGGAGCAGACCAAAAGGCATTGCTAAAACTATTAAAAACTCAACAAAAATTTAAGGTGGATCAAAATCAATTACTCCACCATAAAGATTTTGCACTTCCAGGCTCAGTCGATGAATCAACTATTGGTACTGTAGCCGATGCAGAAATAATGAACTCTTTAAAAGAAAGCGTACTTAAAGGCGCTTACTACTTGATCAACTATAAAGGTTATGCAGGTTATGAGCCTGGCGATAATGTTGTAAATATTTTTTCACTGGGTAGCCTCACTACGGAAGCAATTACTGCTTCTCAAGAACTTCTTAAAAAAGGTATTTAAGCCAATGTTATTGTAGTCACTTGTACTGACTTACTCATAGGTAATTTAGCTCACGAAGATAACTACAACTACTTACGCAATGAGCTTGGTGTTAATGCGAACTTATACTTACAACCTATGCAAAACGGAGCTGCTGTGACTGGGGAAGTTAAAACTTTATCTGGCCGACGAGTTCCAATTGTCAGTGTGCATGATGGCGAACCAGGTTTAATGGACAATATCGGCTCTATAATTGGTGTTAAACAAGAAGCCTTAGCTGTGAGAAAGCATTCAAGATGCGGCCGTCCTGTTGAGATTTTTAAGTATCACAAAATTGATGCTGATGCAGTCATAGAAGCAAGTGGAAAAGTTTTATCTGAAACTGCTTTAGAACAAGTAAAGGTCAGCACTAAAGCTTTAAATAACCTAAACCAACCGCAAGCAGCTACACACTGGAAAGAGTTGTGGCCGAAACAAAGCAAATAAATCGTTTACCTTATAATGGAAAAGTACATGAGCCACCCGAGTTAAAATCTCAGGTGGTTTTTATTTTGGTTCATCACTATGGAGGCAACAATAGAACACTTCATAGACATATAAAATTAGTCAACTCAATGGGCTATAAGGCCGTTAGCTTTGAGCTTGAAGGTGCGCATAAGCAAAAAATGTTCATTCCCCCAATCAGTAAAAATTTTAAATGGGGTTTAAGACATATTTGGGCCGATCGTATAGAAGAGATATTAAATTGTATATCAGGTGAAAAAATTATTTTTACGCTATCAAACCCTTCTTACTCAGCTCTAGATGCCATCTATAGATTAAAAGCTAAAAATATTAAAGCCATTATTTGTGATGGTGGACCATTTTTTGATATTTATAAATCTTATTGGAACTTGTTCACCTACGCCATTCGATATAATTTCTTAATTCGCATTTTTCAAACTTTTTTTGGTGCTATTTACTGGAACACTTTCAACTATAAACAAAATGCTAAAAAATATATAAAAAGTTTTAGTGACGATATTCCATTATTATCTATTCGTGCAGAGCAAGATATGCTTGTAGCCGAAAAAAGTATTGATAAATGTCTAAGCACTTATAATAAAAAGCTCATTACAAAAATTATAATTCCAGAGGCAGCCCATCTTATGGGAATCAAAAAAAATAAAAAAATATATCGACAATCAATTTTGAAATTCTTGATTCGACATCAACTTTATAACAACTAAATTAAGATAAAATTTTATTTCCTGTGTAAATGTATTTTTTGACATTTAAGAACCAAAATATAAAACATTTTTAGGGTAAACAATTATTATTTAAAACAAACAAGTGCTGTTGGGTGTATAACTTTTTGACGATTTATAGTTGTTTTCACTTATTTTCAATATATAAGGTAATTTCAGTTTAATTTTATATATATGGTATTATTTTGTTTATATTTTAAAATAATTGAAATGAAGTAATACCTGTTTACAAGTTTTTAATTAATTTCTTCTTGGAGGCTATAATAATGTTGAGACTAATTTGCTTACTTATGCTGTCATTATCAATGGGAGCTTGTGGTGCTATTTCAGATATGAAAAAAAATGCTAAATCTGCTAGTAAAAACAGTGACCGAGCGGCTGATGCTGCAGAAGCCTCCCGCGAAGAAATTGCTAACTCAAGGTTGCTATCTCGCTCAGCCTCAGCCAGTAAAAGCCGAAGAGATGCATTGGCGGCTTTAATTGCTGCGCAATCTTTTGAGTTAAAAGTGACTGAGGCTGCTAAATTTTTAAAAGCCTTTGAATACCAATTAGTGACTTGGCAAAGGTACGATACACCAGAGTACTACCAAGAACTACTGACTGAGGGTTTTAATGAATTTTTTAGGTCATTAAAAGAAGTTAACAACGATACATTAATCTCATCTGACGTACCATCGCCAATTAGTGTGAGTAGTGACAACCGCCAAACGGCCTTAAGTGTTTATGCTATTGCTGCTGCACTTCATGAGTCACATATCTATAGTAAAGCAAGCACTGCTGGAAAATCACCTGGAAACAATCCCCAATCAATTTTAAACTTAATCTTTAAGACACTTAAAAAAATTAATAGTTTTGAAGATGGAAACATTGAGTATAGCTCTTTTAAAAGTTATGAAAAAGTAATCTATCAAAATAAAGACGAGGCTTTAGCTCTATTAAACTACCGCCTTGATATGTTACTACTAATTGTTTTAAGAAAATCTACAACATCACTGAACCAGTCTGTTGGTAATAAAATTAGAATTGCCAAAGGAAAAATAAGTAAAAAACTATCTAAGTTACCAACTCTGTTCACATCACTTAACTATGCACAAAAAGCCTATATATTAGCTGTTTTTAAACGTATTAACGAAGTTACAAGCTTTCAAGAAGCCAACGGCATTGACATTAATATTCATAGTGATGTTATTTTACATTTAAAAAGCATCTCTTATAAAAGTATAGTTGAAGTTCAAAACAAAAGCTCTGATACAACACAAAAAGATATAGTGGCTAATGAAGAGTTCGTTCAACAAATGGATAATATTTTAAGCTTTAGTAATTAAAACTAATAGTCATTACACTTTATTTTATAAACTGAGTTGAGTTAAAAAACTCAACTCAGTTAAATTTTCAAAACCTGCATAATCAGTCTTTAAAATTAACTCTTCATTGCATTCAATAAAAATGTAAGTCACTATTAAACTTACAAAATTATCCTAAAGCAACTCAAACACAACTAGTCATCGACAGTTTACCAAGGTATAATCTATGCTATAAAGGAGACTCCAATGCGTAGACAGTTAAGTAGTAAAGATCAATACTTAAATAACTTATTCAAGAAAAACAATACTACTTTAAATAATATTGAAGTAGCCCTTAAAACAGATAATAAATTAGGTATTAATATCGGAGCTTACGAAGCTTCATTTTTACAGTTTATAATCAGCAGTTACAATATTAAA
>CALJPJ010000199.1 GCA_937980625.1 uncultured Bdellovibrionales bacterium | reverse complement strand
CCTCTGTCTTTAATCCAATGAAAATAAACCTCCGCGATGGCTTTATACTCCGGTTTTAACTGACCTGGCTTACGGGTTAAATTATTAAACTGGCGCATAAGTTCAAAAAACTTTGATAAGGCATCAGCAGTATTAAAGTCATCATTCATAGATTCTTCAAAACCTTGGCTGCAGTCATCCAGCAATTTTTGAAAATCGGCAGGAACTGGCACTAAAGATAAGTCTTGAGCAATTAAACTTTTAGCATGTTTTAGGCTTGAATAAAATTTACCTAGTGAGGCTATGGAACGCCCAATTTGCACCTCACTAAAGTCGATAATGCTGCGATAATGAGATGAGAGATTTAAAAATTTTAAAACCTCACCGTTATATTCTTCAATAAATGATCGCCCAGTTTTTACATTACCTAGAGACTTAGACATTTTTTGATTGCCAAATTCAAGCATATTATTGTGCATCCAATATTTAACATACTCTTTACCACTGCAACCTTCACTTTGAGCGATTTCATTTTCATGGTGAGGAAAGAGTAGATCTAAACCACCACCATGAATATCAATACTCTCTCCAAGTTCTTCTTTGGCCATAACAGAGCATTCAATATGCCAACCTGGCCGGCCATTTCCCCAAGGTGCCGTCCAACTTGGCTCCTCTGGCTTTGAAGACTTCCATAAAGCAAAGTCACTGCTATGCTTTTTATCTTGGTTAGCTTCTATTCGAACACCAGCTTCTAGTTCATCAATATTTTTATTACTTAACTTACCGTAATCTTTAAAAGACTCTACACTGTAGTAAACATCACCAGACTCAGTTGTATAGGCTTTGTTTTTTTCAATTAAATCGCTAATCATTTTAATAATATTGTCAATATGATCAGTCACTCTTGGGTTAGATGAGTGTGGCCGCAGCCTAAGTCCAGAGTAATCTTTTTCAAACTCGGCAATATATTTTTCTGATAATTCTTTAGGGGTAATACCGAGTTCATTCGCACGGTTGATTATTTTATCATCTACATCTGTATAGTTATAAACATACTTTACTGTATAATTTTGTTTTTCAAGCCAATTTCTAACTGCATTAAAAAAAATAGCCCCTCTAAAATTTCCTACATGTAAAAAATCATAAACAGTGGGACCACATACATACATGGAAACATGGCCTGGCTTTATAGTACTAAAATTTTCTTTTTTTTTGGACATAGAGTTATATATTTTGATACCCATTTAAAAACTACCTTCCACTTTTTGCTTATAAACTTATAAGGTTTTAGGGGTTAATACAGACCTCAATGGTAATCTATATATACTAAAAAAGCACTTTCTTTCGCTACGTGTAATTACTGCTACCTGTTAAAGACAATAAAATTTGGCCTAAAGGCCACAGACAATATTTGTAATTAAAAAGCCATACCATAGAAGAACCAGAAAGGAGTACAAGCGCTTTCAACTTCTTCTTTTGTTTTAACTGTAAAGTTCTCAAATAGCTCCCTAAGAGAGCTGCACACATTATAATTATAACGAAAGAAAAGCTTAAGTACTTTTGCAAAAGAATAAGCTTTTCTAATTTCTTTTAGAAAGTGAGCTACTTGTTGACATTAATGTTTTCAATTAAAATATTATCACCTCTAGTAGAGTTCCAAATATTTTTATTTGCCAATCTAATTGAGTAATTTGGATTACCATGATTTCTTTCATTATTATCTGGTAACCATAAAGTGAGTGAAATATTTTCTGGCAAAGAGTCCGGCAACTGGGCTTGAAAAGTTATTTTTTGTGATAAGTTTGTGGTTAAATCTCTAAGGTCAAAGTCAGTTATTTTTATTTTAAATACCTCTTGATTGTTATATATTCCTCGTAAGTAAACAGGCCTTAAATACCAAACCCTTGAAAATCCTGTATTTTTTAACTCCAAAGAAAATTTATTTTTCTGCCCCATTATTAAAGTCTCAGGAGCAGAGAATTGACTAACGCTTAATCGGTAACCTAATTTTTTGTTAATTTCGTCATAACACCCCTCGGACTTCCAGCGATTAATCACAGCTGTAAAATACCCAGCATTTAAATATGAATAACCAAAGCGCTTGAGCTCAGCTAAAGCTATTGAACACTGACTGCGCTCATGCAAAGCACAACTTTCACCACCAATGGGTGAAAATTTTGTATCTTTTTCTAAATAGTTTTTTTGCTCTTCAATAGATTTTGAGTAGGAGCTATGGCCAAGTTGGTATGTACCGACATCATCATTACTGGACACAAAACAATCATTATGATGTCCTACTCGAGCAATATCATCTGATGAAAAAGCATTTTCAGCTGAAATATTTTGCCCAGAAAATATCTCTTCTTTTTTACTTGGGTAACGAATCATTATAAATTTATCCACTGGATTATTAGCCAAGAGTAAATCTATAATTTTTTTCCAAGAGCTTTTTACATCTCGAAATGGTGGGTTTGGTACTTCATAAAAATGCCACTCCCCCCATGGTCCCATATAACCAGCCTCAATATAAGCAATAGCATCCTTATTTTTCTCTATAATTGGCTTCAACTGCCTCATATGCTCTTCCATTTGCTCAAAGCCAGCTGTGGGTCCACCATCACGCTCACTATAATTAACTCTTAGCACAGCTTTAATACCCGCTTCGCGCATTTGCCTAAATTTATCGTTAATTTTAGTGAGTGTTGGCTGATCAATAGCTTTATTTATGAAGGCACCAAGTGTTAAGGCTGAATAAGCTAAACGATAACCTTGTTGCACATAATTTTTGTAGTTATTACTTGCTAACAATGAAGTAAACACATACCAACCTCTATCAGGGTTTTGAATAACTTCATCACTTAAATCATATTGCCTTGGTACTAATAAAGGGCCAATGCCTGCCTCTTCCATAATTTCGCTTATAGTTTCAACTGTATCTATTGCCTCTACTGCTTCGTCATTACCTTCACTTTTGACTTCATCCTGAGGAACAACGAGGTCTGTGCCCTCATTGACCATCGACTGCTCAACCAATTCACCAGGGTTATTTATATTAATATTTGGTGGGTTTACTTTTATAACCGATAAGGTCTCTGAGTTTATCGTAATTTTATTAGATTCAAAGGATGAGCAATTTTGATATAGAGCTAAAACAAAAATAAAAAATATTAAATAAAAAAACTTTTTAGCTCTCACTAAACCACACTCCCCTCAAAGGATAAATTATATCATACTGTTAGCTCTCCACTAAAAAATGGGCCTGTAGAGTCTCAATATGAAGCAAACCATCTAATAGCAAAGTTCACTATACTTTTTAGCCAAAAAGGTCACTCAGCCTTATATGTAATAGAGCTCTATTTTACATAAATTGACCTCACCTACATTTCACTAGTCATTATAGCCACTTAAAAAATGTTACACAGGTAATACTTGGCAATATTTTTGCTCTCTAAATATATTATGCAAGCAACCATCAAATTTTTAGCTTTAACAGTAATACTTAATTTTTCTATTAGCCAATCACAGGCTATGACTTGCAAAGTTGCCAGCCAAAAAAAAGTCAGTGCCAAAAAACATACTCACCTTAGGAGTTTGCCAATTGAAAAAATTGAACATAACCTTCAGCATGATGGTATTTTCAATATCAAAAGGCTTAATACTCTTGCTCCTATTGCCAAACTCATATTTGGAGAGCATCGAACAAAAGTCTATATTGGCACGACCACTAGCGGCCATAAGGTAATACTAAAACCTAAAGTTAATTTAACGATTAACCTA
>CALJPJ010000198.1 GCA_937980625.1 uncultured Bdellovibrionales bacterium | reverse complement strand
CTGAATACCGCTCAATTCGAGTCCATTTAAATAAAGATGTAAAGTCTTGTGATGCTGTTTATACAAAAATAGGTAAGGACGCCCGTATTGGTGGAGGTCAGTTTATGGTCTCTTGTGAAAATATTTTTAAAAATGTTATATCTAATTTGACCAACGCTGGTTGGGTTTGTCGAAATATCCGTGGCTCTGGTTTTACCATTGAGTCACAAAAAGGATAAGTTTATGGAGCAGTTAAATCTGGCAATAGCTCAAATGAGGTCAGATGAAACCCCAGCTAATAATTTACAGCAAATATTATCTTTATGGGCTAGCTTAGGTTCTAAGAAAAAAGTAAATGGTCTTTGTCTACCTGAAAATTCATTATTCAATAAGGTAAAAACATCGAGCCCAGGCTTAAGTTTAAACTCACCTGAAATCATTGAGTTACAAAGATTAGCTAGATTTGAAAATATTTTCATTAACCTTGGTGCCTTGCCATTTAAGGGTCCAGAGGGTGTTGTTAACGCCACATTATTCATAAGAAGTTCAGGTGAGTTAAATGTTGTTTATAAAAAAATACATTTATTTGATCTGAATATGGGGTCAGTAAGCATTAAAGAATCTGATAGTTTTATTGCCGGGGATAAAGCTAGTACAATTATGGTTAATGATTGGAAAATGTCATTTGCAATCTGTTACGATTTAAGGTTTACGGAGTTATTTTTACAATACGCAAAGCAAGAGTCTGAGCTTATATTTGTACCAGCAGCTTTTACAAGATTAACAGGAAGAGCTCATTGGCATGTGCTATTACGAGCTAGAGCCATTGAAAATCAGTGTTATGTTGTGGCTCCGGCCCAGACGGGAAGAGTTGAGGTTGATGGTGAGGTAAGGGCTTCGTTTGGTAATTCGCTTGTTGTCGACCCTTGGGGGAAAATTATATTAGAGCTGACTGGGGATGAACCGGAAATTGCTGTTATATCTATGCAAAAATCTAAGGTTCAACAAACTAGGTTACAAATGCCAATTCAGTCCCATCGTCGGCTTTAACAAGCTACATATATACAAGAACCCTGGCACTTGAACTAGGCTTTGTGGCTTCAAGGCTGTAATTAATGCCTTAATAGTCTAAAGTTTTCAGGCTTTTCTTTACATTTACTTTAACTGTGTATTAGTCTGTATTTATGAAAAAGTTAATTTTAATGTTATCGATTTTTGCAAGTTCAAGCCTGTGTTATGCTGAGTACATATCTAATAAAATGTCAGACGAGCAAGTCGCTGAGATAGCGAATAGCCGTTCTTATCCAGGCGGTATGGATGAAGATGAATTATTAGTGCAAAAAGAGGCCTTAGAAGCAAAACAACATGTTACGGCAGCGACTTTACAGTGGCGAGCTGAAAGAACATTAAGCAGAGGCACCGCTGCTTCAGAAAAACAAGATAGTGAATAGTATTTAATGGCAACATTTCTAGCAGTAGCTCCTAAAACTTTTGTAAATGTTTTAGAGGCAGAATTAAAATCAAAACAATTTAAAGTAATTCAAAAAAGCTCTTTGGGAATTTATTTTTCTGGAAATTGGCAAGACTGTTTAAGGGCTCACCTGAGCTTAAAAACTGCAACGCGAATTTTATTACCAGTACTCGAGTTTAATGCTTATAAAGATGAAGAGCTTTACAATAATATTTTAAAACACGATTTTACTAAGTACATTACAGTGCAGCAAAACTTTGTGGTTGAAAGCTCAGTCATTAATTGCTCTTTTAAAGACTCTCGTTACTTATCGTTAAAAGTAAAAGATGCTATTGTAGATCAGTTTAGAAATAAGTATGGTTCTCGGCCTAGTATATCTAAAACTGATAATGATTTAAAAGTAGTCGTTAAGGGATTAAAAAATAATTATTTTGTTGCTTTAGATACTACTGGTGGCTTTATTTCTGACCGTGGCTATCGTTTAGATCAGGGACCTGCGCCATTAAAAGAACATTTAGCTGCGTCTTTGATTAAATTGTCAGGTTGGAAATTTAATGAGGCTTTTATTGATCCAATGTGTGGTTCTGGAACCTTGGCAATTGAAGCAGCAATGATGGCGACGCAAAAATCAACAATGCTTAAAAAGCAGTTTGCATTCCAAGGTTGGAGAACAATGATCTCAAAAGACTGGAGAGACACTTATGCTGAGGTTGCTGGGCAGCAAACTGAAATTAGTGCCGGGCAAATTTTTGGTTTTGACCACAATCCACGGATGATATCTGTAAGTCACGTAAATGCAAAAGCAGCTGAAGTTGAAAAGTTTATTAGTTTTAAACAACAAAGTGTTGCAGACTTTTCTATGTCCTCAATTCCAAGTAAAGGTACAATTATCGTTAACCCTCCTTATGGTGAACGTCTTGGTGATGTGCAGCGACTAGAAAAAACCTATAAAGAGCTTGGCACTTTATTTAAAAAACAATTTACAGGGTGGGATTGTTGGCTATTGTCGGGGCATCCGGATTTAACTAAATCTTTATCACTTAAATCAGTCAAACAAATACCAGTATTTAATGGCCCAATAGAATGTATGTTTTTACATTACCCAATGTACTAGGGCCTGTTGATGTTTCATCTAGTTATATAAAGTTTCAGGCTTGTTTAGATTTGTATTAATTTCAGAGTGGGGTAAGTATTAGCAGCTTTGGCTTCGCCCCTTTCTTATTGGTGCTATAAAATTACCTTATAGTATTTACTAAATATGAAAAAAAACCAAATTTAAATATCATATTATATTTTTAAACGTATATTGGGTTAATTCTATTATAGTTTTAAGTTTATAAGGGTGTGACTTTTGAAATATTTGTTATTTTTAGTTTTAAATTTATTAACGATATGTGCTTTTGCTGAAATTGACCTTAGTCAATTTGATTTAAATCAAGAGCAAATAAAAGCAATTAGAAAGCTTGAAGCTAAAAACACTGTGAGTAATGAGGTGCTTTTAAAACTTGCTCATCTTTCACATAAAAGAAATCTAGCTAAAAAAGAATTTGTTCCAGAGCACACAGTTGAAGATCTTGAAGCTGTAAGAGCCTGGGCTGTTGGTGGTACGTTTAGAAAATTTGCCAATGAGGTAGGTCTTGAGTTTAATTTTGAAAAGTATGAAGAAGAATATCCAGTTTATAAAAACGGTCAACCTTATAAGGCCATATTAAACTTTGGCTTAACACATGGAGTTCAATACTATCAAATTGATATTATGAGTTTTGCGATAAATCTAGAAAATGAATTATCTATGCAGTTAGTTCACTCAGAAAGTGAAGATAATTTTATTAACTATTTGTTAGCAAGAGCGGCCGAATATAAAATGAGTCATCTTATTGTTATTAAATAGTAAAAACTTAGATTTAGTGTGACAATTTTAAAGATGAGTCACGATTAAGTCATATAGCTTGAATTAAAATAATGGCCATGTATTATCGACTTTGTTATCCAGAGCTTAGAAAAGGGCCTATAAGGGAAACCTATCATATTTGTTGCTTTGCAGCTTAGTGCGCTGTTTTTGTGGATTTTCCAAATTTTTAGAATAAATATTAGTGCCAAATTGATAAATACCCATATACAACTTGCCTAGTTAGTTAAGGGGCTGTTGAGCTCTTATTGAATATATCTCAATCCAAACATTTTAACAGCGAGTTGATATTGTAAATTCGTTTTTGCTTTAGTATTATAAATTAATGAAGTTACGTATGGTGTTTATCTTATTATTATTTACTTGTTTAAGCTTTGCTAATGAAGTTTTACAGCCTATTGGTAATCACTCAGGTCGAAGTTTAGAAAGTTTTGATGAAAAAACTTTGTTTGTTTTTTTTCAAGCAAATTGCAGTGCTTGCCAAATGCAAATAAAAGATTTGAAGTGTTTAGAGAAAAATTACTCTATAAATCTTTTAGGCTCAATAAGTAAATTAGGTGAGTTAAAAAAAGAATATCAAAAGTACAAAGTGAGTTACCCCGCTTATTTTGCCGATCCCATAGCTATGGCAAAACTACCTATAGAAATTGCAGCAACACCGCAAATTATAATTTGGTCTAAACCAAAGCCAAAATTATTTATGGGCTATAAAGCTTGTGAAAAATATAAAAAAATAATTAAGGGAAGTTAAGCTAAAATTGTAAGGATACTTTAGTGGATAACCTATGGTTGAATTTTTTTAATGTAATTGGAAAAGTTATTTGATTGGTAGCCGTTTTTATTGTAAATGCCTTTTTCTATGATTGAAAGGTTTTCGTAGATTAGGTTTTTTATATTATAATCATTTTTAAAAATATAAATTAAACTTTGTCGAAATCGTTTAATAGCAATAATATTTTTTTTATTAAAATTTAACTCAATATTGAGCTCTCGTAAATACTTTTCAGAGCCCTTGATCATAATAGCAAAGTGAGAAATACCATTAGGAATTTTTTTATAGTTTTCAAGGTCAAAATTTAATTCAAACATAAACAAATTAAGAAAATTATTAGTTTTATCCAATTGTAAAAAATCATTATAAACCTCAATGTCATAGCAGTTATGTACGTTTGTTCTTAAAAACAAACAATAAATAGGACTATTTTCTGGTAAATTATTTTTGGTAAATAAGTAGGCTGATTTAGTGTCGTACCTATTCCAGCCTAGGCTTAATTCTTTAATCAGAGTAGTGCTGTTTAGCCCCACTAATGCAGAAATTATTATTGAGCAAACAACAAGTATTAGTTTTAGTTCTTTATAGTGATTTAAGATAGGCCTAATTAAACTGTGAATGGCAAAGGCTAGAGATAAATAAAACATAACAATCATTAAGTAAATATACTTTGGTGAAAAATACCAAATTACATGA